>CAYYEU010000022.1:0-3292 GCA_964470975.1 uncultured Mesoaciditoga sp.
GCGTTTTTTCCAAGCTCAAATTTTCTTACTTCGCAATTGAAATCCCTTCCGAAAAGCCTCACATCACTTTCCGATTCTTTTGCCTTTGAAGTGATAACCTTCAATGCTCCTGGATCAATTTTTCCTAAAATAACGGGGAATTTAGGTTTTATTATGCCGGATTTCTCGAAGGCTATTTGTTCCAACGTTGATCCAAGAGTTTCCATGTGATCGTAATCGATCGACGTTATAACAGAACACAGTGGATTATCCACAACATTTGTGGCATCAAACCTTCCTCCAAGCCCCACTTCCGAAACGACTACATCCACTCCCATGCTTTTGAAATATAAAAACGCCATGGCCGTCACTATTTCAAAAAATGTTGGTTCCTCTTCTGGAGTCTTTCCCATTTTTTTTGCCTCTGACAAAACATCCTCGAAAACCTTTACCGTGTCTTCTCTCGAAATGTAAAGATCGTCAATTCTAATACGTTCTCTGAACGTTTCCAAGTGCGGTGAAAAATACGTTCCAACTTTCAAGCCATGGGCGCTCAAAATACTCCCAACACTCTTCACCACAGTTCCCTTTCCATTGGTTCCGGCTACATGAACGTATTTGAATGTTTTTTGAGGATTTCCGAGTCTCTCTAACAGCTCTTTTATTCTGTCAAGTCCGAGTTTTATCTTTGCTTCGGGATGAACAGAGTAAAGTTCCTCCAGCATCTCATTGTATTCCATATCCATCATTCCTTCAAATCTTCAATTGTTTTCTTAAGTCTTCCAAGTGTTACTTCAAGTTCTTTCTTTTCGCCTTTAACTTTTTCTACGATTTCAGCAGGTGCTTTTTTCAAAAATTCTTCATTTGTAAGTTTGTTTTGAAGTTTCCTCACATCTTTTTCAACCTTTGAAACTTTTGTAGAAAGGCGTTTCAATTCTGCGTTCTCGTCAAAATTTTCATTCATCACGATGACGACTTCAATGCCTGAATTAACCGCGGCAGTCATAGAGTGCGATGGCTTCTCAGAAAGCTTTTCAACTCTTGAAGCGTTGGCAAGCCTTGTCACGTACTCACTTACCACAGGATCGTCAAGAAATGCTTCTTTTCCAATAAACGCAACATGTACTTTCTTAGAGGGAGGTATTTCTAAAAGAGCTTTAACAGCTCTCATCCCTTTTATTGCGTCTATCAAGAAATCAAAGCCTTCTTTTCCAAAATCGAAATCCACATTTTTAGTTGGCCACGATGCCTGAGCCACAAATCCGTCGAAAAAGTTAGACCAAACCTCTTCGGTTATAAACGGCATGAATGGTTGAAGGAGCTTCATACTGTTCTTCAAAACATAAAGAAGAACCTGCTTTGTATTTTCCTTGCAATCATCCATTCTCATTTGAACTTTGGATATCTCTATGTACCAATCACAAAAATCTCCCCAGAAGAAGTCATAAATTGAGTGGGCAGCTTTATTTAGATCGTAGGACTCTATCGCATTTGTAACATCCGTAATTGCATTGTTCAATCTCGAGAGTATCCACCGGTCTGCTATGGTTTTTCCAACTGGTTTTGAGAATTCGACACCTTCCGTGTTCATTTTAACAAAACGAGTCGCATTCCAAATTTTATTTGAGAAATGTCTAAATGATTCAAAAGTTCTTTCATCAAGATTTATGTCTCTTCCCTGCGCCGCTAACATCGCCAAAGTCATGCGCATGGCATCGGCACCATATTTGTCCACGATTTCAAGGGGATCTATGCCGTTGCCAAGTGATTTAGACATCTTTCGGCCATATTTGTCACGCACCAATTGGTGGATGTAAACATCATGAAAGGGAACCTCATCCATGAACTCTAATCCCATAACGATCATCCTCGCAACCCAAAAGAATATTATGTCAAAACCAGTTACAAGCAGGTCTGTCGGATAGTATTTTTTTAAATCTTCAGTTTTTTCAGGCCATCCGAGGGTGGAAAATGGCCAAAGGGCGGAAGAGAACCACGTATCAAGAACGTCTTCGTCCTGCACTATGTTTGTAGAACCACATGCCTCACATTTTTGAGGCTCTTCTTCGGAAACCGTTAAATGCCCACAATCTTTGCAATACCAAACAGGAATGCGATGTCCCCACCAAAGTTGGCGGGATATGCACCAATCTCGGACGTTTTCCATCCAATTCAAATAAACCTTTTTCCATCTGTCAGGGTGAAATTTGATGGTTCCATCCTTTACAACTCTTATCGCTGGCTCAGCTAATGGCTTCATCTTAACAAACCATTGATCTGAAAGCTTTGGTTCAACAGCGGTATGGCATCTGTAACAATGCCCAACGGAATGAACGTAATCCTCAACCTTCAAAAGGTAACCCTCTTTTTCAAGATCGGCAACGATGGCCTTTCTCGCACTTTCCCTATCCATTCCTTTGTAAGGAGAATCGAATTTGATGCGTGCCTCATCATCAAGCACTTCTATGACTTCAAGTGAATGTCTCTTCCCAATTTCAAAATCATTTGGATCGTGGGCAGGTGTAACTTTTAAAGCTCCGGTTCCAAAATTTGTATCAACGTAATCGTCAGCTATTATTGGCATTTTCCTTCCAACAAGTGGAAGAAACGCGTGTTTTCCCACAAATTTAGTGTACCTTTCGTCTTTGGGATTAACCGCTACAGCGGTGTCTCCCAGCATCGTTTCAGGACGGGTGGTCGCAATCACCAACTCTCCGCCTTCTTCAACAAGATATCGCACGTAATAAAGCTTTCCCTTGTCATCTTCGTATTCGATCTCTTCGTTGGAGAGAACAGTTCCACACTGTGGACACCAATTGACCATGTACTTTCCCTTGTAAACGAGACCTTTTTTGTAGAGAGAAACGAAGACTTTTCTTACAGCCTTGCTTAACCCTTCATCAAGGGTGAATCTTTCACGTGTCCAATCACACGAAGCTCCTATGCTTTCTATTTGCTCGCGTATCCTCACACGGTATTTGTTGGCCCAGTCCCACGTGATTCTTGTGAACTCACCTCTACCTATTTCTTCCTTTGTTTTTCCCTCTTTATCAAGTTCTTTTACCACAACATTTTGTGTGGCAATCCCTGCATGATCCTCTCCTGGCAGCCAAAGAGTTTCTTTGTTTCTCATACGATTGTAACGAGTTATGATATCTTGAACGACCATATTTAACGCGTGTCCCATGTGAAGCTGGCCAGTGATGTTCGGAGGAGGGATGACCATTGAGAATTTCCCGTTTCCTTTTTTAGGAGAAAAAACACCTGCCTCTTTCCAAGTTTCGTACCATTTCTTCTCGACATCTTTTGGAGA
>CAYYEU010000022.1:3392-13829 GCA_964470975.1 uncultured Mesoaciditoga sp.
AAAATACGAGATATTCAAAGAAAATGTGCGTATCTATTTTGCCATTCTTTTTAAACGTCTAAAATCGTCTAAAATCATCTTAAAACCGCTGAGAACAAGTTTGAACAACTGTTCAATCAATGGTAATATGTAATCGATTACATAAAAATGTAAAAAGATTAAGGGATGATACTTTAATGGCTACAAGTATAAAAGATGTTGCTAAGTTGTCGGGTGTTTCTGTCGCAACCGTTTCAAGAGTGCTTAACAACTCTGACAAAGTAACGGAAAAAACACGCGAGAAAGTCTTGAAAACCATTGAGACTCTTGGGTACGTCCCAAATTATTCTGCAAAAAGTTTAAGAACCAACCTTAGCAATGGCATTGGATTGGTTATATCTCACGATGTCAATTATTTCATAACTTTTCCATACTTCTCTGAATTTATACGCGGTATGGGTCAAACACTTTCTGGAAGTGATTATCATTTAGTCATGGTAATGTCAACCGATTCTAGAGACGATATAAGTTCACACCTACGTGCATTTGAAAAGAAAATAGTCGGTGGTGTAGTACTCTTTGACACGATGGATGGCGATAAAAGGATAGCCATTTTAAAGAAAAGCAATATTCCATTTATCGTGGTCGGTCGACCAAATAACGTTGAGAATTACGTTTATGTTGATTCAGATAATGAAAAAGGCGGCATGATCGCCACAGAGCATCTTTTTAAGCGAGGATGCAAAAGAATTCTTTTCATAAATGGTCCTAAAGGTCATTCCGCTTCAAGACTTAGACTTAGTGGATACCTTAAAGCTCACGAAATTTTTGGAATTCCAGTTGACAAGGATTTAATTGTTTACGTGAAAAGTGATTCTGATGCAAAAAATGGCTACGAGATTGTGAAAGCTACATTAGAGGAAACGAATTTCGACGGCATTTTTGCATCGGGCGATCTTATGGCAACAGGTGCAATGAAGGCTCTTGAAGAATCAGGGGTGCGTATAGGAAAAGATGTGCCGATCGTTGGATTTGACGATGTTCCAATAGCCTCCATGATTAGCCCTTCTTTAACAACGATCAGACAACCCATAAAAGATATGGGGGCAACAGTTGCGAAAATGCTTGTAGATAAGATGAATGGAAAAAGTGTGAGATCAAAAATTTTTGATGTATCTTTGGTAATAAGAAAATCAACTTCCTAAGGAGGATTAGCCAGTGTACACTATAAAATCCGGAAATCTTATGGCACTGATTGGAGAAGATGGTTTCATAAGTGGTAATGTTCAGGGATTGTACTTCATGGATATGCGCTTTGTTGGAAAAATGACACCTGATTTTTCTGAAGAATGGCTGTTCTTGGGAGTCAAAGATGTGAAAATCAATTCGATATCTTTTTGGTTTACATCTAAATCTCAACCAGAATTAACTGACAATGACATGATATACGTTCTTTCTTACGAAATAGTAGAAGAAAGCTTCAACGTCAAATTAGCGTTTTCTAATTATTCCCAACGGGGGGTTGATCTTTTGACATCTTTTGTAATCGATTACAAATTTGATGATATATTTGAAATTAGAAGTGGGCACTTAAAGGACAAAAAATATGATGTTCCATTTTTTTCAAAACGAGAAAAAATGATTTTGTATGAAACCGCCTGCGCAAACTACTCGTTAAAAATAAGAGGGACGCCAGTTAGAAAAATGCATTTGAATCCCAAGGAAAAGAAAGAGACAATTTTTTCCTTTATTCCAGCGGTCCGTTTTAAGAAAAAAAACGTGGGCAGTGATATTTTCAAGGAATGCTCAAATGAAATGCCGAATATCTCCCTTCCCTCCTCTCACGGAAAAATTAGAAAGATTTTAAAAAGATCAGTTGAGGATCTTAAGATGCTTCTTTTAAACACCAGATATGGTGTATTTCCAGCGGCTGGCCTTCCCTGGTTCTCAACTATATTTGGGAGAGACTCGCTGATCTTTGCGCTTCAGATAATAGGGACATATCCGGAGATTGCTCACAACATATTGAAAATTCTTGCCGCAACGCAAGCTAAGTTTGAAGATGAACGTGTTGATGCAAAACCCGGAAAAATAGTTCATGAAATTAGAGTGGGAGAGCTTTCCCTCTCTGGAAAGGTGCCGTTCGGAGCTTATTATGGTAGCGTCGATGCCACCCCTCTTTTTCTAATGGCTATAGGAGAGTATGTAAAACGTTACGGAACGTCCATATTTGAAGAGCTAAGTGACTCAATTAAATTGGCAGCAGAATTTGTGGACAATAATATCAACGATAAAGGTTACCTTACTTACAAATCAAAATCAAAAAAAGGCCTTTCAAATCAAGGCTGGAAGGATTCCAGTAATTCGACCGTCTTCAAAAATGGTGAGATGGCCAATCCACCAATTGCGCTTGTAGAAGTCCAGGTTTACCTTTACGAAGCATATATGATGCTTGCAAAATTTTATGCTCACGAAAAGATCAACGAAGAAACTGAAAAGTATCTTCATCGTGCCAAAATGTTGAAGAAGAACTTCAATCATGATTTTTGGATGGAAGACGAAAACTTCTTCGCACTCGCTGTAGATGGAAATGGCAAGCGGGTGAATTCAATAACCTCTAATCCTGGTCATTGCCTTATAAGCGACATTGTTGATGATGATAGGGCAAGAATAACAGCTGAAAGACTTATGAAACCGGATATGTTTACTGGATGGGGAGTAAGAACGATGTCTTCACTTATGAGTTCATACAATCCCATTTCTTACCACAACGGAACAGTTTGGCCTCATGACAACTCGATCATACTGATGGGAATGGAAAAACGTGGCTTTTTTGATATGGCTCGGAAACTTTCGAATGCCTTGCTCGATGCTGCAGAATATTTTGATTGGCGTCTCCCAGAACTTTTTGGAGGAAATGACAGATCTGACGGCGCAATAGTACCGTACCCAGTTGCATGTTCACCCCAGCTCTGGTCAGTTGGTGCTGGTTTTGTAATATCAAAAATTTTAAGGAGGGATTGACAATGAGAAAATGGTTTTTGGTAATTGGCTTGATGGTCACACTCTTTGCGGCCGCTTTTGCCACGACGGTCGTTACACTTGGCGGATGGGTTTCATCTCCGGTTGAGCAAAAGGCGATGGAAGCAGTGGTTGATGCTTTTAACCAGGAATACGCTGGGCAGATTGAACTGAAGTATCAACCTATTCCAGGAAATTACACACTCAAACTTACAACTCAACTTTCTGCTGGAACCGCCCCAGACATCTTCTACCTTGATTCATCCGTTGCTCAACAATTTATACGTTCTGGCGCAATATATCCTCTCGATTTTTTGATTAAAAAAGGAAACTTCCCCATTACTGATTTTGCCCCTTCTCTTTTAAAACCTTTTGAATACAAGGGAAGAATTTACGGAGTCCCAAAAGATTTTTCAACCCTTGTTCTTTTCTACAACAAAAAAATGTTCGATAAATATGGCGTGGCTTATCCAACGTCCAATTGGTCTTGGTTTGATCTTTTGGATGCAGCGGAGAAACTTACCAACTCAAAAGATGGCGTTCATGGTATAGGATTGTACGATAAGGCACTCAATCGTGTACTTCCGTTCATCTATCAAAATGGCGGCAAACTCGTGAATTCCGATCTCACCACAGCACTTGGTAATTCTGAAGATGTGCAAGCGATCAAATTCTACTTCGATCTTCACACAAAGTACAAAGTCGCGGTGTCTCCACAAGATGTTGGAGCTGGCTGGCTTGGCGATGAGTTTGGAAAAGAAAAAGTTGCCATGATCGAAAGTGGACCTTGGGCATACAGTTTTTTAAAGGAAAATTACCCTCAGGTGGACTTCGGCATTGCACCTCTTCCTTCAAGTAGAAATCGTGCAACAATGATTTATACCGTCTGTTACGCCATTCCAAGGGCTTCCAAGAACAAAGAAGCTGCTTTTACCGCAATGGAATTTTTGCTCAATAAAGGTATGAAGATCTTCACAGAAAAACTTGGGGTTATTCCAACAAGAGATTCAATAATTAAGTCCGAGAATTTGCTGTCAGATCCTGTCAAAAAAACGTTTATAGAAGGTAAAGAGTACGGCCATGCGTGGTTTATACCAACACCAAGTGGAAATTCATCTAAACTTTTGGACAACGTTAATTCTCTTTTTGGGGAGATATGGAGTGGTAAAACTACCGTTGAAGAAGCAATGAAAAAGATCGTTTCCAATTACAACTCTTGGGTAAGCGAGCAATGAATTTTTAGGGGAGGCTTTGTCCTCCCCATTATTTTTTGAAGGGAGAGGGACGGTGAAACATTATAAAGAGTGGATCGCAGGATATCTTTTTATAGCACCAGCTGTGGCAATTGTTGCTTTATTCGTCATATATCCGATATTTATATCTTTCTATTACAGTTTCACGAATTACAATGCGCTAAGGCAACAGGAGTACAAAGCAACTTTCAATCTGCAAGATCAGCTCCAGGAATACTTGATGGTTTTAGATATGAAAAATCTCAACGCAAAAGATTTGCTTTCACAATTCGATCCAGGGGATTTCGTCCAAACACAATTAGGAATAAAACTTACTCAAGAGCAAATGGAAGAAATCAAAAAACATTTTAACTCCAAAGGGCTTATAAATGATTTTGTAAGTCTTAAGGAAAATAAAAACATGAGCGGTGCACAATTCTTTTCTACTTATATGAAAAAGAATAAGGGAATGTTCTCAAAATACGTGCCTGAGTGGTTAGGAATAAAAAACTTCACTAAAATGTTCGAAGATCCTCTTTTTTGGACGACACTCAAAAATTCAGTTATCTTTTCGCTTTTTGTTACTCCTATTCAAACGATATTGGCACTATTGCTTGCAGTTGCAGCCAATCAGAAAATAAGGGGCATAAAATTTTTCAAACTCACTTTTTATATTCCTTCTATCACCTCATCAGCTGCCATTTCAATGGTATTCTTGTTGCTTTATTCCAAGCCGGGTCTTATAAACAGAATTTTAAATTACATTGGTATACCTTCCATAGACTGGCTTTCAAATACTTCAACGGCACTTCCTGCAGTCATGGCAATGAACATTTGGACAACGGCTGGTTATTTTATGGTCGTCTTTTTGGCAGGACTTCAAAATATTCCCAAGAGTCTGATAGAAGCATCTGAATTGGATGGAGCTCAGGGATGGACGCGATTTTGGAAGATAATAGTACCGTTAATGAAACCACAAATATCTTATGTGGTAACGTTAGGCTTAATCGGTACTTTGCAAGTCTTCGATCAAATATATTTTCTTATAAAGAACCAACAAAATTACACGACTTCCATGTACATTTACGTGACGGCGTTCAACTACGGCCGAATGGGATATGCTTCTGCGATAGCAGTAGCCTTTTTCGCGTTCATAATGGTCTTAACACTTCTCCAAAGACGATTAGTCTCAGAAGAATCGTATTTTTAAGTTCAAGGAGGTTGCCATGAAGAAAAGATGGCGTATGGCAAGAAAAATATCCTACACAATTTTGATCGCTTACGCGCTGATATCCTTAGCTCCATTTGTTTGGGCCTTTTTGGTTTCTGTGGCGCCTGTGATTTACCACATAAATGGCAAACCCACAGGTGTGAACATCATGCAGTGGCCACCAGAGATAAATATATTCAAATTGCCACCTGAAGTCTTTGGGGCACCAGCAACTTTGTCTAATTACACAAAGGTTTTCGAAGTGACCCCTTTTGCTCGTTGGACATTAAACACGGTTATCTACGCAGGAACCATAACATTTGCAAATCTTATACTCGATGCCTTCGCGGGATTCGCATTCGCAAGATTGAAATTTCCAGGAAGGGATTGGATATTTATGATCCTTTTAGGTACTTTAATGGTGCCAGGACAAGTGACAATTATTCCAATATACAACATGATGGTTCATATGAACTTGGTTAACACGTACGGTGGACTCATTTTCCCCAAAGTCGCCTCTGTTACCGGATTGTTTCTCATGAGACAGTTTTACATGTCCATTCCTTTGGAAATAGATGAGGCTGCAAAGATAGACGGTGCTGGTATCTTCAGAAGGTTTTGGCAAATAGATTCACCAATGGCGCTTCCTGCCTTTGTGACTCTTGCTATATACACCTTTATGGGCACTTGGAATGACTTTTTGTGGCCTTTGATCATAACCTCTAGCAAGGACATGTTCACTTTGACAATGGGGTTGAATTTCTTCAGAACTTCTTATTACACCTTCTGGCAATTGATGATGTCAGCATCAATTCTCATGACCATTCCGATGATCGTGATATTTCTCTCTCTGCAAAAACAATTTGTGGAAACTGGTGCCACAAGTGCTGTAAAAGGATGAACTTCAGTAATTTGAGACAACCATCTTAGACTGAAACTCGCACTTTCTCAACGTGACAATATTTTCAAAACATCCTCGATTGAAGCTGCTCCGCTTCTTGCACCTAATTTTCTAACAGAAAGCGCACCTGCTGCAGAAGCAAAAATTAGAGACTCCTTCAAGCTTTTTTTCATCGTCGAGATAGAGTGTACAAAAGCAGCGTTAAAAACATCTCCAGCACCTGTTGAGTCAACAGTTTCAACCTTAAACGCCGGAATTTCAAGAAGTTTTTTGCCAAACTCGTAATACTCAACACCATTTTCACCCTTTTTGACTATTATAGATTTGAATTTAGAAATGGTATCAAAATATTTTTCGTTTAAAACTTCCCATTCTTTGATGTTCAAGATGAGATAATCGATTTTTTGGATGACCCCTGCTTGGATTTTCGCATTGGATTCCAAAAATATTTTTCCAGGATCCCAGCTTACATTTCGGGAATTTTTGATTATTTTGAAAACAGCATCCGGCCTTAATCCAGAAATATGTATCCATTTAGAGTTTTTGAGTGTTTCTTGTGCTAAATCGGAGAACTCAAACGACAAATTCGCGCCACGATATGTCATCAATCGTCTTACGCCAGTTTCGTCTATTACACTAATACACAAACCTGTTCTCGCGTTCTTGACGGAAACGTTTGATATGTCAACACCAATTTCTTTTAATTGTCTGAGTGCGAATTCCCCATTTAAGTCGTTACCAACGCACCCGGCCAACATTGTATCTGTGCCAAGCTTTTTCAAAGCGTAAGCGAAATTCGCCGCAAATCCGCCACCTTCGATTTTCAAAGATTTCACAGAAACGTCATCATCGTATTCCGGGAAATGGGGTATCTTGATGAGAAAATCTACATTGATGTCACCAACTACAAGAACCAAAGGAAATCAACTTCTAAACATGTCCAAGCTTTTAAAACATTTTTACACAGAAAAAGAGCTAAGTCAAGTTTTTGAACATAATTTGACATTTAAATGATTAAAAGATTATAATATTTTTTGAAAGTTTTTAGTGGGGGTGATCGTTTATGAAAAGAAACAGTGTCATACTGTTGACTGTGCTGTCGTTACTTGCTCTGCCTATGTTACTTTCAGGATGTGTAAATGGGCCTTCAAATCCTTCAGCACCAACAAATCCTTACTTACCAAGCAGAGTTTCCCAATACGATCAAATAGAAGTATCCGTGAACCCCTTTCTGATCAATGGCTCTCAAAGTCTTTTCCCCAACAAGAAAACACTGCTAAAGAATTTGAAAAATATTTCCACTTCTCTTCTTTCCGCAACGGTGTCTTGTAAAGAAGATGCAAAGTATGAAACCATTGTTTCCAATAACGAAATGGAGTACAAGATGGTGTTTTCAGATGCTTGGGATGGAAGCCCCAACAGCGAAGGAGAAATGGGATCTTTTTTTGACTTCGAGATCTCAAAAGATTCGGAGGTTTACCTTTACGGTACGGGAATAAAAATCGTAGATGGCCCCAACGGAAATGCAGCGGCAACCATCACCACTCAAATTGGCAGCATGACAGTGACACGAGTATCTTCTTATATCAGTTCTCTGCAAGTGGGAAACCAAACGTACTCTAATGTGTTAAAAGTGAAGTTACTTATCTCTGGCAGTAATTTGTATGGTAGCGGAAGCTCTACCCTTGAACTCTCATACTACTTTAACAAAAACATTGGGATGATAGAATTCGATTCTCATGTAACATACGATTCACAAAAAATACTTTTGATAGCTGTAAAGCTGGTGAGTATCAACATAGGGAAATACGAAATAGGACCTTCTCCAGCGAGTTCTTTATCTCCAAAGAATACAGCCGTTTCAGGCAATGTCGTTCTTAGCTGGAACAGCACTGAAACCAAGGTGACATACGATGTGAGTTTGTTCAATTCAAATGGAATCCTTCAGAAATTTTCATCCTTAAACTCGACAACATGTGATGTTGGAAATTTAGCTCGAGATTCCTACTTATGGATGGTGACGAGTGTGGGATCGAATGAGCTTTCAACGATCTCAAAGCCAGCCATTTTTGTAGTCTACTGAGAATTTGACTTGAACATTTCTTTTCTGGAAGCCACCTGTGAAGGTGGCTTTTATCAAAAAAACATTTTTTAAACAGTTGTTGAGAGCATCCATTTTGCTTTTAAAGCTGGTTTAATGTATAATTTGCGAGAATGTTCTACGAAGGGAAATTTCATTGAAAAAGAGAAATATTTTACGCAGCAGATTAACCAAACACATTCTTAAACACGAATTTTTGAGATATCTTGGGCCGGGTTTTTTAATCACCATAGGCTTTATAGATCCAGGCAATTGGGCTACGAACGTTGCTGGGGGATCCGAATTCAATTACTCTCTTTTATGGGTTGTCACACTTGGAACTTTCATGCTAATAGTACTTCAGAGCATGTCTGCAAGACTTGGAATCATAACTGGAAAATCGTTAGCGAAAAACGTTAGGGAGCGCTATCCAAAATGGCTTTCTTGGATCTTGGGTTCTACCATTATCTTGGCATGTGTGGCAACGGACGTTGCAGAACTTCTCGGAGGGACCATAGGATTTCATCTTCTCTTTGGGTTTCCATACTGGCTTGGATCTCTTTTGACGATCTTTTTGGAGTTCTATTTGATTTTTTCTCAAAAGTATCACTCTGTCGAAAGAATAATAATAGGCTTTTTATCGATCATATCACTTTCTTACGTAATAGAACTTTTTATAGTGAAGCCAAGTGTAACTCAGATAATCTATCATTCCATAGTTCCATCGGTAAACGGTAAAGTTATCTACATTGCCATGGGAATCCTTGGGGCAATAGTCATGCCGCATAACATCTATCTCCATTCCAACATCATTCAAAGCAGAGATTGGTCAGGAGATTATGAAAGAAAAAAAGGGCTCATACGCTATGAGCAAATGGATACAACACTTGCAATGATGGTTGGGTGGTTTGTCAACATTTCCATGATTGCCGTTGCTGCAGCCGTTTTCTATAAAAATCATGTTGTTGTGAACAGCCTTTCGCAAGCCTCCGAAACTTTAAGACCATTGGCAGGACCTCTTGCTCAACTTCTTTTTGCGATAGCACTGTTGTTTGCTGGAATAAGCTCTTCCACTACTTCTTCCATGGCCGAGGCTAACGTTATAACCGGTTACTTTGGAAAATCTGAAGATCCAAGAAGCAATTTTTACAGAATATCGTTGATTGCCACCTCGATTCCGGCGTTTTTCATTATACTGTTTAGCAAGAATTTTTACAATCTCTTGATATTAAGTCAGGTTGTCTTGAGCATTCAGCTTCCCTTCACCATCATCCCTTTGATCTTTTTGTCAGCAAGCTCGAAGGTGATGGGAAAGTTCAAAACTAACAAGACTGAATTATGGACTGCAGTTGTTATATCTGTGGTTCTGATAGGCTTAAACATTTTCCTTCTCTATCAAAGTTTTACAGGGGGATGATATGTACGATAAGATTTTAGTCCCATTGGATGGAACGAAAACAGACGACGTGGTAATAGATCACCTTCTCAAATTAGCCAAGGTTCATAATTCCAAGCTCTACCTCATAAGAGTGCTTCATTACCATACAAGGGATGAGTTGTCTTATGAAACGAAAAAGGCAGAAGAATACTTAAAGGAAAAGATGGAGATCTTTAAACAGGCAGGGATTCATTCGAGATCGATCATAGAGTATGGAGAACCAGAACACGCCATACTCGAAAAGGCAAAAGAGTTGAATGTAGATCTCATCGCCATGGCCACTCACGGGCATGGTTGGATGATTGACATACTTTTCGGAAGTGTTGCTCATAAAGTTAGGCACAACATTTCAATACCTGTTTTGATGATCAAATCCAAACATCGTTGAATTTACTCTACCAGATTGAACTCTTGAGCAAGGGCTTGGGCGACTTGTTTTGTGCGAGTTTTAGGAATAATACACGATACGCGACTGTTCGACGAGCTTATCATGTCTATATTTGCACCAGTTGATGCTATCGTGTTGAACATGTTGTATATTATTTCAGAAGAGCCTAATATGTTGACTCCTACAAT
>CAYYEU010000022.1:13929-15669 GCA_964470975.1 uncultured Mesoaciditoga sp.
ACGCTTCAACTTGGCACGTGCGTGGTTCGAATCCGTGTCTATTCCCGCTTGAAAGCCGGTAAGAGAGACAGCATGTTTTCCCAACATCGAAAGGGCTGACGCGAGAAGGGCAGTGGAAATTTGCTCCCCAGTTGAAACCATGGCATCATATTCCCTTGGATCTGGATGAGAATTTACTTTGTGAAGGAGATCTATCAAATAGTTTGTAGTTTTCCCCATAGCGGACACAACTACGGCTACATGATTTCCCTTATCTTGGCTATGAGATATTCTCTGTGCGACTTTCAATATTTTCTCCGGAGTTTCTACAGATGTCCCACCGTACTTCTGTACCACTATCATATTCTTTCACTCTTTCTCTTTTTGCGAGGAGCGTTTAAATATATCATCAAGAAAAGTCCTGTGTAGACGAAAAGATCTCCAACACTGCAAGCATAGTGCAAATTCAAAAAATTTATGGGTATGATATCACCTAAAAATGGCAAAAGCGTTTTCGACGACATAAAAATGTGCTTTGCATCGATCAAATTAGGATCTAAACCCGCTAAGGCCATCGTACGATGAGACACCGGCATTTTTCCAGTGTTGATAATTACAACAAGGGAATTTGAAAAAGTTCCAATAGTTACAAATGGAAAACCCGGGATCTTCCAATTTACAACACAAAATACGGCCAACGTTAGGTAGGCAACAGAAGTTATATAACCGGCAAAATTTCCAGGATCTCTCAACACTACGAACAATTCCAACGCAAACGGAAAGAAAACGAGATAAAACCACTTGAAATCTGTACTAAGGGGATTCCAAACACTTTTCTTAAAAAGTAGCGATAGCAAAATGGCCGTAAGTGTGATGTACAAAAAGATCAATTCTTCACCTCATTGAATTTTGGCGTTCTTTCCACGCGAGCTTTTTCAATCTTACTTATAACATCTAAAAACGCTGCCACCACAACAGGATCGAAGGCCTTCCCGCTTTCTGTCTTCATTATCTTAAGGGCTTCTTTCGGTTCGAAAGCTTCTCGATAGGCTCTCTGAGTTACCAAAGCATCGTACACATCTGCGACTTCTATGATCCTCGCTTCAAGAGGAATTCGTTTCCCCTTAAGGCCCTCCGGATACCCACTGCCATCCCAATGTTCATGATGGTATTTGATCCAAGGTATTATCCTCTTAAATGATGGCACTTCTTTCAATATTTCTGCACCTTTTAGCGTGTGTCTTTTTATTTCCTCAAACTCATCCAAAGTCAATTTCCCTGGCTTGTTCAGCACTTTATCCCGCACGCCGATCTTCCCAACATCGTGCAATCTTGCGGCGATTTTTAAATCTTCAAGGCGCTTTCCATCTATTCCAAGCCTTTCTCCTATGATTTCAGAATAAAGTGCCACTCGATCACCGTGTCCTGCCGTGTATGGATCTCTTTCTTCAAGCGCTTTTAGAAGCGCATCCATGGATTCTATCTTCGTGTTGAGAAATTTCTTGTAAAGATCGAGAACAAACCTGACCAAAAGAAGAGGGCCAAGCGCTATCGCTATGTCCCAAAGACCAACGTAAGGATAAAGGAAAATTACGACGTAGGCTATCGCCAAAGCTACGAACATACTTACCCCAAAAAAATCTATGAACACATCTTTCAAAAGTACTTTTATCTTCTTTCCCGTCGCAAAGCTCACGGCACCAGCGACAAAAAAATTGTTGAGGACAGCATACGCTCCAATTGCGATCGCTATTGCCAATA
>CAYYEU010000023.1:0-15607 GCA_964470975.1 uncultured Mesoaciditoga sp.
AGATCTTGAAATGCGATGTTTTTGATCAGAAGGAGTAGGGGCAATTCATGAATTGCCCGTACAAAAGCATCATGAATTGCCCACGCTGAAAAAATCATCTCTACGAAGAGGCTCGCAAAGCCCTCTGTGTAATCTTTTCGATCAACCACTTGTAATCTTTGGATATGGCTTTGGACATTTTGGGAAGGTCACTGTATTCCGGTTCTAAGCCAGGCATGGAATTCACTTCTATCACGTAAAGTTGATCTCCGTCTAAACGCATGTCAACCCTTAAAAAATCCCTTCCTTTTACGATTTCAAACGCCTTTTTGGCCACATCTTCCACTTTTTGAAGGTTCTTACCGCTTAAGGGTGCAGGACATTTGTAAACCGTTTGGGTGTCGTATTCCTCTTTAACCTTTTGGCTGTAATATCTTTCCACACCTTGAGGTAAATTTGAAAAATCGATCTCAAGTGGCGGCAGCACTTCAACTTCATCCGAAGCTCCTACCAATCCAACGGTTAACTCGGTACCTTCGATGTATTTTTCTAAGATGATCGCTTCGTTGAATTCTTCAAATTTCTTTACAGCCACGCTTTTAGCCGTTTCAACGTCTTCACAAAGGCTATCAGAACCGATGCCTACTCCCCAACCTTCCGCGATGGGCTTAACCATGATCGGTGGAGTTGGTATATCACCAACGAATTCTTTTCCGTTGTAAACTGCACCTGCCGGGGTCAGAACGCCATACGTTTTCAGCAAGGCCTTCGTTGCTACTTTGTCAAGGCATATGTAATGGGTGTAAGCGGGAGAACCGATGAATTCCATGTCAAATGCCTCTAAGATCGCCGCGATCTTCGCCTGCATGAAATCATGTCTTTCGCCTTCCGCAAAGTTGAAAATGATGTCGTCTTTTTTTAACTTTTCGATCAAGGAAAAATCAAAATCAAACACACGGACCTTTCCAAAGTCGTCAAGAACGTCTGCGACAGCCTTAACGCTTTTTGTTTCTATATCTCCTGGTGAACGTTCTTTGTCTTTAATTATCACAAATCGCATAATGTCATCTCCTTATGGGTAAAAATCAAAATTTCGCACTAACCGTTATAACGTTGTACACCGCACGGGATACGTTTTCAAGAGATCTGGATGAGAAGATGGAAAGGGCAGCCTTTAACAAGCCTTTCATGGAAAGATCGTTGAATTCGAGTCTTGCTTCCACCCACACGTCTGCCGTCTTGTCGTTGTTCCGAACCACTTTCCAAATTTTGCACGGCACATTTCCCTTAACTTCGTAAGACGGTGCTTTTGGCATGACGAATTTCAGACCTTTGATAAGCAGTCCGTTGTAAACGGATGGAAGTCGATTTTCCACCACTGCACTGACGCTGTTCGATCTGCCGTCGTTTTTAGGGCGATATTCAACGTTAAAGTAGTTGGGAAGGAAAACGTGGGCTTCAACGTGCGTTCCGTTGACAGTGACCATGATGAAATGGTAGAAACCGCCATTTTGAGGCTCTGCATCCAAAGGCGCACCCGCTCCTCCGGTGATCATGTACGTTATGCCGTTCAACTTCGCTTGCCAGTACAAATGTTCATGTCCTTGGAAAACGATCTTGATATTGTGGTGATTGGAGTTGAATTCGTTGATAAGCGAATCCACCTTTTTGGCCATTATTTTATCAGTCCATGCCGTTTGGTCAGGATCGAAGTACTCGTGAAGTGGCTTGTGCATGAATATGAAGACATTCTCTGCAGATGTCGCGCTTTTGAGATCTTTTGCCAACCAGTCGTACTGAGCTTGCGTGAACTTTCCCTCCGCGAAGTTCACATTCGTATCGAGTACCACAAAATGGCTACCATCGTGGTTAAACGAATAGTAAAGGGGTCTGTTGAGAAGCGTTTCGTAATCTTTTTGACCGGCCATGCTCGTCACTTCATGATTACCGACGATCGTGTAGAAAGGCATGCTGAACTTTTTGACAACGCTTAGAAAATCCGTGTATTCCTGTCGCATCCGCTGTGCGTTAGCACCATATCCGTAAATGAGATCCCCGACATCCACCACAAAATCTGGATGTATCCATTCGACGTTCTCAACGATCTCTTTGAAGATCACAGGCTGGGGATCTTCGTTGTTGAAGGGTCTGTTGTCTCCAAAAACCACAAATCTGAATTGTTTAGAAAAACCAAAGAGTGCCAAACTCAAAAGTAAAAAGAAGAAAACGAGTTTTGTCGCTTTCATTGCTCATATCCTCTGGGCGATCATCTTGCCGTGAGCTGTGGCGTAAGTTATCGATCTCGTGTGTCCGCTGCAATCTCCTATGAATTTGAGATTTTCGTATTGGTCGTTGTCGAGTTTGTTGCTGTAAAATTTAACCTCAACGGCGTACATCAAATTGTCGGAATAAGCCAAACCAGGCACGACTTCTCCAAGCTTTTGAATGAATTCCGATATGGAAAGTGCTATTCTCCTTGGTAAGATGAGATTAACGTCCCCAAGGACGTACGAATCTCTTGAAAGTGTGGGTTTCACCCTTCCAAGCCTTTTGGTTCTTTTACACTTCACGAAATCACCGTAAGTTTGAACGAGCACTTTTCTTCCACCTGCCAATATGTTTCCGAGTTTGCTTATGTACGAGCCGTATCCAACCGGATCGTTGAACGGTTCCGTGAATGAAGTGCTGCACAAAATGGCAAAGTTCGTGTTAGGAGTTTCTGCCTTTGAAGTGGAGTGACCGTTGACCGTTACGAAGTCGTCGTATTTTTCAAGGACGACTTTCCCGGATGGGTTGTTGCAAAACGTTCTCACCAAATATCCTGTGCTTGCCCTCATTCTGACTTTGAATTCGTACATCTCTTCGTTCAGTTCTTTTACAACGTGATTTGGAACTTCATACCTTATTCCTATGTCCACAACGTTGTCTGAAACCACGAGATTCGGGTTTTTCTCTATCATGTGCTTCACAAGACTGTGCCCGCTTCTTCCAACGGCGATCACAGCGTAATCAAAGGTGTCTTCAAAACCGTCCGCTTTAACGTTTACTTTATCATTTTCCACCGTCACGTCGTCGACCTTGATCCCAAAGTGAAATTTCACGTTCTCGTTTGATGTGAACTCATCGTATATCTTTTTAAGAACACTGGCAAGTTTGTCCGTTCCTATATGAAAGAAATCCGAATTCACCGGCTCGAATCCTTTGGAGTAAAAGGCATCGAAGAATGGCGAATCCTTAGAAAAAGACGTGCCCGTTTTTACATCTTTCCTGTCTGTTTCACTTAACTTGGAGATGTAATAATTCACCACACTCTTTTGGATCTCAATTGGGATGTCAAGATCCCCTCCCATGTCTCTTGACACGAAAAGTTTTCCGTCGGATCTTATTCCACTTATGCTCGAGCTGTACACGTCCTTAGACCTTTCAAAGATGTGAATCTCGTGTCCTTTTCCTACCATGTCGCTCACAAAACCTATCGCAGCGGCTCCAAATCCAACAACGGCTATTTTCAATTTTGTCATCTCCGAACTTTAAAGGGAAAAAGTTCTTCCACTTTCAAATTTTTCTCCAACGCTTTCGGAAGTTCTTTTACGCTTCCTATTCTGAAGCCTTCCCATTTGTCGTACAACTTAAAAGGATCTAAGTGAATGGCCGGGATTCCTGACCTGTTTGCTCCCAAAACGTCTATGTGAAACATGTCTCCGATGTAAATGGCGTCGGTAGGTGAAAGCGACAGTTCATCAAGCGCTTGGTTGAATATTCTTTTATCTGGCTTGGTTATTCCAACGATGTGAGAGTCGTACACTTTATCCATGAAACCCCTTAGTCCAACTTCTTCAAGTATACTTTCAACTCGACCATCTGAGTTGGAAATCACCGACATTTCATACCCTTTATTTTTAAGCTCGGCAAGCGTTTCTTTTACCCAGCTAAAGGTGTACGTCCACAAACTCTTTCTCTTATCCTCACTTGTAACTTTTTCCACTATCGAGTTGAGAACCTCTTTTGAATCCACGACATCTTTGAGCATCATTTCAAGAAACGTTGGAAGAAACCCTTCGCTCCACATCAACTTGTCGCTCTTCGAAAGTTGGACGTCCACAAGATAACCAACTTCGCATGTTTTCTTGAATACGTGATTTTCATTCATATCGATGCCGTGGTTGTTCATTATGTTGGACAAATACTCGATATTTGGAAAGATGATCGTTCCTCCGGCATCGAAAAGCAAATACGGCTTCAAAAAAATCACCTCCATTTCTGTTATAATACCATCTTAAAGCTGAACGTGAAATGATGTTGTGATAATATTTTATGATTATTTTGTTATAATATTTTTGAAACATATTGCCGATAATTTAAGAAAGAACTTGTGACGTTGATTTAAGGGGGTGGGAAAAGTGGAAAACGAAGAAAACCGCAGAATCCCAAAAGAAATGAACTCACTGATAAGCTTCATAGCGAATTTAGACCCGTTCAACACGAGTGCCGATGAATTTCTCTCCATTTTGTTCAGGGAAGCCATGAAATTGATTCCAGAGGCGGATTGTGGGAGTGCGTTTGTCTACGAAGATGGAAAAGTTAGGTTTGTGGATGCCGTATGTCATGATATCAACGCACTGAAAAAATTGAGAATAGACGAAAAGGAATTCAAACTCCCAAAGAACACGGTTCTCGTTGTAAAAGACACCATGGATTACCACTCTGAAGAGACGAAAAAGAAATTTGCCGGTGCGGTAAAACCCATGAAAGAATCACTCGTCTTCGACTTGGAAGTGAATGGCAAGAACGTGGCGGGAATAGGCCTTGACATATTGGAAGGAAGCGAAAAGCACTTCAGAAAATGTTCGCTTAGGTTGATGAAGCTATTCAAAACGATCGCTTCAAACGCTTTTAAAACGAAAGTCTTGCAGGAGAATATAAAGCAGGGCAACAAAAAGTTTCAGACCCTTCTTGAATCCTTGCCAATTGCGATAGCGATAATCGAAAAGGAGTTTAGATTCACTTACGTCAACAAAATAGCAGAAGATTTGACCGGATATTCCACTCAAGAGTTGCTGACGATGAATTTTCAAAATATTCTTCATCCGGATTTCAAGGAACCGGTAAGTCAAAGAAGCGTAGAAAGATTAAATGGGGCAAACCCGATAGACGAATACGATGTGAAAATCGTGACAAAAGATGGAAAAGAGAAATGGATAGATCTCAGATCTGAAAGAATCACCTTGTCCGATCATCCTGTTCTGCTCGTTTCAGCTCTTGACATCACCAACCTTAAAAACACTCAGAAAAAAATCGAAGAATTGCAAAAGAGATATGAATTGGCTTTGAAATCCTCCCACACTTCGGTTTTTGAAAACAATTTGAAAACAGGTGAAATCAAGATAACGGAAGAAGTTTTCTACCAACTCGGTTACGGTAAAAGAGAGATTCCCAACAACTTTGAGGATTTGAAAAAGCTGATTCATCCAGATGATCTGAAAAAAGTTAGAACGACTTTAAAAAAACGTGCCTTCAGAAAGAACGAAAAATACCACGTGGAGTACAGAATTAGAGCAAAATCCGGAAACTGGGTTTGGATTTTTGAAGACGGGCAGATAATAAAATGGGACGAAGACGGAAATCCACTTAAAATATTAGGGGTAGAGAGGATAATAGATGAAAGGAAAAGAATGGAGCAGCAACTCAGGAGGTATGCAACCTACGACGATCTTACGGGTGTTTACAATCGAAGAATTGCGATGACGATACTTGAAGAAAAGATAAAAATTGCAAACAGGAAAGGTGAACCGTTGTCAGTGTGCTTTATAGATGTAAATGGACTGAAAAGAGTGAACGATACTTTCGGTCATCAAGTTGGAGACGATCTTTTGAAAAATGTGGCTAAATTTGTGAAAGAGAATGTAAGGGAATCCGATGTGGTTTGTCGAATGGGCGGAGACGAGTTTTTGATCATCTTTCCAGCATGTACCTTAGAAAATGCCGAGTTGACTTGGCAAAACGTGAAAAGGTCTTTCAATGAATTCAACAGAGGTGAGAAAGCGTACAAAATAAACGTCAGCCACGGTTGCGCACAATACAGCTACGAATCTTCTACAGATGATTTCATCGCCATGGCTGATAAGAAGATGTACCTTGAAAAAAAGGAGATGAAACTCAACACGAAATTCTGAAGCTCAACGCCTCACTTCACTAAAATTCCCAAACCGACCAACCCTGTTCCGACATGCACGAGCAGAGAAGCGGTTACTTTGCCTGTGAGTATTTTGGGAGCTTTTAGCGTTTTAACTTTTTCCATTATCTCGTTTACAAGTTCCATGGTTTTCTCTTCATCTCCAGTACGGTACACGCCCATAACTTCCACTTCTTTTCCTTGGGCAAAGTTCAACGCTTCTTGGATCATCTTGTCAACGGCCCTTTGCATCCCTCTCCCCTTGGCAACCGTGTAGTATATGCCGTCTTCTCCAACTGAGATGACAGGCTTAAGGTTGAGTATTTCCCCAAGTGTGGCACTTACCCTTCCAATTCTTCCACCGGCTTTCAAGAATTTCAGCGTTGGTATCGAATAGAAGAGCTTCGATTTCTTTATCGAGGATTTCAAAGTTTCCACTATCTCATCGAATTTCTTACCGTCGTCCATAAGCTGTAACGCCTTGTAAACCAAGAACCCTGCTCCCATAGAGATGTTGAGTGAGTCTACCAGCTCGATCTTCACATTCGGGAATTCTTTTTTCACACTTTCAGATGCCATTCGAAAAACGTTATGTGTACCGCTAAGACCACTTGATATGTTCACGCCTACGATTTCGTCAAATCCGCCGTTTATCATTTTCAACAGCGTGTCCTTTACGTCATTTTGTGACGGGAGTGAAGTTTTGGGGAAATCATGTTCCATGTACTTGAGGACTTCTTCTTCCCCTATTTCCAATACGTCCTTGTACTCTTTGCCACCGAGAATAACTTTCAGTGGAACCATTTCCAACCTTGGATCTTTCAAGATCTCTTCTGGAAGATCCGTGCCGGAATCACAAATCACGCCTATCATACGTAAAATTCCTCCCTTTTCACAAAGATGTACTCATTTTACCCCAAACATCGTTAAGGATGCAACAACGAAAGCGGATATGATTATACCGCATCCCACAGCGATCATGGATTTGACGCGTGGCATCTCAAACAAAACGCTTAGCAGCGAGCCCGTCCAAGCCCCGGTGAGGGGAAAGGGTATGGCAACGAAGGCCATGATGGCCCAAAGACCGTATTTCTCTATTTTTTTCCTGTGCTTCTCTTGACGTGTCTGAGAAAATTTCTCCACGAACCTTCCCACGGAAGGAAACTTTCTCTTCACCCATGGCATGATCGCCGTGAAAAAAAGTATGATGAAAACAGCGGGCACCATGTTGAAGACCATGGAGACGATCACGACGCTCAGCGGATTCAAATGGTACACGAGCATTCCCAAAGGTATGGCTCCTCGAAGCTCGGATATTGGAGCCATGGCGAGAAGCGCAACTTGGACGAATTCGTTCATGGCTCTACTATTTCATTGTCTATGAGCCTTGCCTTTCCAACAAAGGCAGCCGTAGCGATTATGATCTTCGTATTCACCGTTGACACCGGTTGCAGCGTTTTCTCATCGACCATTTCGAAGTACTGAACTCGAATTAAGGAATGCTTCCGCATGATGTTCATTGCCTCAAGCCTTATCTTGTGAACGTCTTTCCTTCCGGATTTGATCTGTTTAACGGCATATGTCAACGCTTCGTGAAGGGCCAGAGCGCTTTTTCTCTCCTGGGCAGAAAGATAAACGTTCCTCGAACTCATGGCGAGACCGTCTTTTTCACGCACTATGGGCATTTCAACCATCTCAACGCTCATGTTCAAGTCTTCAACCATTCTCCTCAAAACCCTGAACTGCTGGGCATCTTTCTGGCCAAAGTACGCTTTCGTCGGTTTCACCACGTTCAACAGTTTGTTGACGATCAAGACAACTCCATCGAAATGTGTTGGCCTGTAATACCCACACAGGCGATCTGTGAGATGAGAAACGTGAATGGATGTTTCAAATCCTTTAGGATACATGTCAGTTGCTTTTGGAACGAAAAGGTAGTCCACTCCCCCAGCTTCTAAGAGTGCCGAATCCCTTTGGAGATCTCGTGGATAAGAATCGAGATCCTCATTTGGTCCAAATTGAGTTGGATTCACGAATATGCTCACCACGACTATTTCGTTGTCTTTGCGAGCCCGCTTTACAAGGGAAAGATGGCCTTCATGTAAAAATCCCATAGTCGGGACAAAACCGACTTTTTTGTCGATGTAGGTTTTGGATATTTCCATCATCCTGCTCACGCTGTCAACGGTTTTCATATTTCCCTCCTCTCAATCTTTCTTCGATCATTTTCTTCAACGATTGCGCTATTTCGTTTTTCTTTACAAATCCGATTTTCTCACCATCTTCGTATATCACTCCACCAGACTTCGTGCCAAAAACGGCTATGTCCGCATCTCTTGCTTCCCCAATGCCATTCACCAAGCATCCCATAACGGCGACTTTCAAGTTCGCTTTAACACCTTTAAGGGCCTCTTTCACTTCTTGTGCGAGTTCTTCAACGTTTATCTGAGTTCGTGCACAAGTTGGACATGCCACAACTTCTATTCTATTTTCCAATTTATGCGCGGCTTTCAATATGGAGTAAGCAACGGATACTTCACGAATTGGATCTCCCGCGATCGAAACTCTCACGGTATCCCCTATTCCCTCATAGACAAGGTGCCCAATCGCAAAGGCCGATTTGACAACCGCATCTTCGTAAACACCCGCCTCGGTTACTCCCAAATGAATGGGGTGGTCTGTGAGCTTTGAAATCCTTTCGTTCGCCAGCAAAGTTTCCACGGCATCGGAAGATTTCACCGCCACGACTACGTTGTCAAAGCCAACCGACTCGAGTTCTTCGACTTCATCCATCGCGCTCATCACCAACGCATCAACTCGATCGTTGAATCTCTTCAAATATCTTTCGTCTATCGATCCCATGTTGGCACCGACTCTTATTGGAACTCCATGATCGCTGGCTGCTTTTGCCACTTCCTCCACTTTCCATCTTGCCCCTATGTTTCCCGGATTTATTCTCACCTTGTCAACGCCAGCATTTATCGATGAGATTGCCAATTTGTAGTCGAAATGTATGTCGGCCACGAGTGGGGCTTCCGTTTTGGCTCTTATCTTTTTCAGTGCCTCTATGCACTCTTCATCGTACACGCCAAGCCTTACTATTTCACATCCGGATTCTTCAAGAGCCTTTATCTGTTGTACTGTTTTGGCCACATCTTTGGTATCCGTGTTGGTCATCGATTGAACGGCAATTGGAGTTCCTCCACCGATTCTGATTTTTCCTATGTTCACGATCTTTGACATCTTTACCTCCGAACGTTTTTCTTTTTGATTTTTACGATCAAATCGTACTGCTTCCAAAAGAACCAAAAAAGTACCAACCCTATCCCAAAAATTCCCACAAATGGCCAATCCAGTATCAAAGTAGAGTAAAGATAGACGGAAACGGCTTGAATGAATTCGTTATGGGAGTTTCCAAAAGGTTTTTTCATCTTAGCCTGAATTCCATTTTCATTGACGCTAACGACAAGATATGCGTCTTTTCCAACCATGGCGTAGGAGATGGGTTTGTCAGATACGGCTGCAGTTTTTCCGGCCGCTAAGATCAAATCAACTCTACGCGATTTTAGAATCTCTTCAAGTCTGCGAGACGCGTTTTCGCTTAATTTCGCACCATTTGAATTCATCCATGAAGCTGGAACGTTCATGGCCACAACGCGATGTGAATACGTGGAAGATATGGTGAGTTCTTGTGAAAGCCAATTCATCTGACGCTGTGGCAATTTCCCGTTTGCGTCGTTTAGCATTACGAAATAAGTATTCCCGACGGGCACAGCGTAATTGTAATCACCGAATATTTTGTAATAATTTTTATACCCTTCGTCGCTCAATTCATTTGCCCCGACAACCGTTAAAAACGGTTTTTTAAGTTTCGACAGTTCATGAACCAACAGCCTGTACTTCGCTCTATCCCCTGAGTACAACGCGTTTCCAAGGCTCAAAATGAAAGTCGAAGTGGGCGAAGAAACTTTGTCGAGCATCTTCGGATTGCGAAACGTGTTACCGACGACGGCAAATGTGAAATTTTGCCCATCTTCGATCGTTCGATTTATCTTCGTCCAATTCGAATAATTCAATTCGCTTGCCTTGATCGGCGCGTAAGACATGTACAATGCGTAAAGCACGAAGAACCCAAGCGTTGCCCAGAGTGAGGCGTTCGCTAAGATTGAAAAAATTTTGAAATGTTTTTTGGCGAGTTTGAACACAACGTATATTGTCACCGCAATACCTGCAATTGCAAACGTTACCAACCATATCAATTGTATTCCTACGTTGGACAGTCCCATTTGAAAGCCGAAGTACGCCAGTATGGTTGACCATATAAAAGTCCCAACGAAGGTGTAAAGGGTGAAAGGCCAAACGTTCATTTTTGCAATGCCTGCGGGAATTGAAATCAGTCCCCTTACGACTGGCAAAAGTCTCGTGACGAATATGGCAAAGTCTCCGTATTCATCAAACCATTTGGACGTTATTTCCAAATGGCGTTCTGATATGAGAAAATATCTTCCCCATTTTTCGAGGAATTTGTTTCCAAAGAACATCGATACGTAATAAAGCCCCACGGATCCAAGAGTCCCACCGATCGTTCCAGAAAGAATAACGCCCAACACACTCAATTTTCCGGCTGAGGCCAAATATCCGCCAAAGGGAAGTATCACCTCACTTGGAATTGGAACCATGAAACTCTCCAACGCCATTGAAAAAGCGATTCCCCAATATCCACCATTTTGAATTACCAAGGTTGTGAAAGCGTTTAACCAATGGAGCAAAGCAGGCATATCCTACCCTCCAAATCTCACGATGTCCATGTACGTGATGTACACGAAAAATGCCATGAGTATAAAGAATCCAACTGTGTGTATGTAACCTTCGATTTCCGGATTAACTCGTTTACCGGTGATCATCTCTATTACCGCAAAAACCAAATGGCCTCCATCTAACGCCGGAAGCGGCAAGAGGTTTATGATTCCCAGATTAAGGGTGATGAATGCGATCAACGTGAGTAAAATTTGCATTCCCTCGCTTGATGCCTGTCCAACCATTTTCACCAGTCCAATTGGACCAATGAATTGATTTAAAGCGTTCTTCGTCTTGAACAATCCTCCCAGGAATTCAAGCATCTTGGTGAATATCCTGTTGGTTCGAATCACTCCGTAAGTTATCGCTTCCCAAGGGCCTGGATACCAATTGCCATACGCTGGATAGGCTGTTACAGAATTCAAGAAGGCGTTGAACTGTTTCTGAGTCAACGTAAGAGCCTGTGTTTTCCCATTCCTTCTGATCTTCATTGACACGCCGTTATTCGAATGGAATGGATAAGCACTGACGACTTCGCTTTCATTCGTCACGGCGAGGGTTCCGCTGTTTTTCGCAACTTGTGCGACGAAGAGGGCATTTTGA
This sequence comes from uncultured Mesoaciditoga sp., assembly GCA_964470975.1. GTDB lineage: Bacteria > Thermotogota > Thermotogae > Mesoaciditogales > Mesoaciditogaceae > WGFY01. The sequence continues at coordinate 11,552 of CAYYEU010000023.1, forward strand.
AAATCGAAAGACGAATCGCATTTTATCCCATTAATCGACAGGATGACATCACCGCTCTTCAGACCTGTTGTCTGATCGACGGCAGCGATTTTACTTGAAAACATCGATATGTAAATTCCCATTTCCTTCGCACGGGGTATTCTTTGGTAATCCAGTAACGTCGCAGTTGCACCACTTGAAAATTCGATAGACGCACCTTTCACAAGGTTATCGTTGAATTTGCGATCTTCGATCTTTGCGATGTGATCGCCTTCTTTGATTTTCCCATTCAGCACCATGAAATATTGTGGCCCTAACTCTTTGGTGTTAAACGATGTTTTAAAACTTTTTGCCCCACGTTTGTAAATCACACTGAGGCGATCTTGACCCTTGACAAACCAAGTGACTTCCGTAGGATCCAAAATGACGTGCCCGTCTACCGATACAATTCTGTCTCCGGGCTGAATTCCGGCAACTGCCGCCGGAGAATTCGGAACGACCCAATCAACACGCGTTTCGGGAAATCCCCACGTGATGGAGACGATGATCATCAAAGCGTACCCAGCGATTATACTGAAAAGAGGACCGGCGAAGACTATAAGAAATCTCTTCCAAGCCACCTTCGAGTAAAGTAGCCTTTCTTTGGGCACGCCTTTCACCTCTTCTATCGCCGGATCATCACCGGCCATTCTGACGTAGCCACCAAGTGGAATGGACTTGATAAAGTATTCGGTTTCTTTACCCTTTATGGAAAAAAGCTTCGGCCCGAATCCCACAGAGAATTCCGTGACGTAGACTCCAAAGAGTTTTGCGAATATGAAGTGTCCAAACTCGTGTACCATCACTATTCCAACGAATACGATCAAAAAATACAGAATGTTCAGCAACAAGTGTTTACCATCTCCTTGGCTAAAATGCGGGATTTTTTGTCTATCTCTTCTATTTCTTCGTAGTTTTTCAAGGTTTTCGGCCATTCTTCTTGAAGAACCTTAAGAACTATTTCGTATATATCACTGAATCTTATTTGCCCTTTGAGGAAAGCATCGACTGCCACTTCGTCGGCGGCGTTGTAAACGACACGTGCACCGTCACCCGCCTTCAAAGCTTCGTAAGAAAGGTACAAGGCCGGATATCTCTTGGAGTCGGGCTTTTCAAAAGTCACATCTCCAAACGGTGTGAAATCGTCGAAGAGTTTTATTCTTTTTGGGTAGTTAAGCGCGTAAGATATCGGTATACGCATATCGGCTTTGGAAGCGAGCATCTTGAACGTGCCGTCTTCGAGCTCTACCATCGCGTGGATCTTCCCTTGAGGGTGTAAAACGGCCTTTATCTTTTCAATTGGAAAATCGAAGAGAAATTTTGCTTCCATAACTTCAAGCCCCTTGTTGAACATTGTGGCAGAGTCCACGGTTATACGCGCTCCCATATTCCAAATTGGATGCTTGAGAACCATTTGTGGGCTGACATCTTTCAGTTCCTTCAAAGGGACGTCTCTAACGGCTCCGCCAGATGCCGTCAAGATTATCGAATCAACTTTCGATTTTTCTCCATCGAGAAGTTGGAATACGGCGTTGTGTTCGCTGTCAACAGGTATTATCTCACACCCGCTTTCTTTCACGCTCTTGATGAAAAATTCTCCCCCCGCCACAATGGATTCTTTGTTGGCAAGGCAAAGCCTCTTAGAATATCTCGCTGCGCTCAAGGCATGCTTCAATCCCGCAAATCCTGCGATTCCGACCACCACTTGATCCGGTTGCGTGGATTCGAGAAGCCTTTCGATCGAGTCTTCTCCACAAAAATTCACTTCTTCATTTTTGATGCCCGTCAACGCCGTCAAAGCGAACGGAAAATCTTTCTTCGCCTTCAGTAAAGCCTCGAAATTTTTGTTGGCACTCATTCCAACAACTTCAAACGTTTTCAAGCGCTTCAAAACGTCTAAAGACATTTTGCCGATCGTGCCGGTGGCTCCCAAAACAACTATTCTTTTCAATTGAACAGGATCATCTCCCTAATCCAAAGTGGCAGATCTGCCTTGGTTCTTTCAGCAAAATCTCCCACGTTTTTGTAAGGCCTTTCGGCTTCGATCTTTTGAAGCGTGTGTTTCCCGATTCCCGGAATCCATTTTATCAAGCTCAAAGGCTCGGTGTTCAAATTCAACGGTATTGGGAGTGCAGTCAAAGAGCGTTGACCGTGATCGACCACGATACAATTCACGTGAGTGCGCACGGGAATGAGCTTTGGAATTCCCACGAGTATGGCGTACGTTCCAATCTGTCGGCCGTAAGAGACATTTCCAGAATGTTTTTCTACTATAACATCACGCAACACGGTTCCCCTTGGGAAAACCCTTTCGAGCATCGGATGATCGAAGTCCCTTCTCAAAACGTATTTGAAATGTTTGTAAAGCCTATCGTTGACATGCGGAGATCTCCCCTTGAGCATGTCAAAAAGTGGCGTTTGGGGGAAGGCCATAGCCTTTCGAACGTTGACCCGCCTCACCATAAGCCCTGCATTCAGAATGTTCATCATCGCATCGTAATTCATCTTGTACGTCATCTTTTTTTCTGCCGGCAACCCGTACAGCAAATTAACGCCCGGCAAAAGTCTTGGTACTCCTTCGACTCTCTCGGCACCTGTTGAGTTCACAAGTTCAACCACTCTCAAGAAATGATCGAAATCTATCTTCAAGTTGTTTTTGAGTATGACGTTGGGATCGAAGGACTCAACTCCCATCGAAAGCGAGTCGCCAGGAGTGTTGTACTTCGTGATGATCGAGATCATCTCTTTCATGTCTTTCAAATGAGAGTACATGTACCCCGGATTGGCGTTATCCGTGTGAAGCGTTTTCAAGTTGGGTGCAACCTTTCGGATCCCTTTGTAGAGCTGCAAAAGGGCTTTGGGGTTCGGCTTGTCCTTTCCCATGTACGCGAATATGTTGGATATTCGCCCAAGCCTAAAATGCCTTGCACCAGCTTCATAAAGGGCTTTTACCTCTTTGATAACGTCTTCAACCGGACGAGAAACGAATGCGCCCCACAGGGGTTCCGTGCAAAACGAACAATGAGTGTGCCTTTCGCAGCCCATTCCCAACTCTATTTCGCACATGAGATCCGGAAAATTCGGATGCTCTGCCAACATTCGAGCTCCAAAAACGGAAGCCTGGCGCACCAAATCGTAGCGTGAATTCGCCCACTTCTCACCAGACAAAATCTCGTAAAGATCCCTTTCGTAATCTCTCCACAATTTGAATTGGTAATTCGAAAAAGTGTTGGCTTTAGCGGATATTCCACCAGATCTATCGATTGAATATTCGGCCATCGAGCCTACGATCACTTTCGTTTTGCTTTTTGACCTGTTGGATATCTCCATTGCCTCTTCCACACTCATCGGTGTACCTCCAAGGTAATTTCCCGGGACGGTTACACCACCTACGGTGATAAGGATATCATGCGGCGGCATTTCAGATCCTCTTATCTCGTCGATGGTCTTGTAAATTACGTTGTAGCCACACATCAGGGAAATGCCAAAAGTGTAGCGCGCGTAAGCAGAAACGTACGGTGGAACGCCGAATTGTGCCGGCTCATCCACGTATCCGTCTATTATGAGAACGGTCAAATGAAAATCTCCTCTTTTTTTCTGTACTGCAAAGCCTCCGCCATGTGAGGGATGGATATCTCTTTTTCTCCGGAAAGGTCTGCCACCGTTCGAGAAACTTTCAGGGTTTTTTCCATCGTTCTTCCACTCAAGCCTAACTTCTTGGCGGCGTTCTTAAAGAATTCTTCTTCTCGTTCCCCAAGTTTGCAGTATTTCTTCACCTCTTTGGCGGTAAGTTTGCCGTTTTGCTTTCCGGAACGCTTTAACTGTACATCAACGGCTTTCATCACTCTTTTGCGTATTTCTTCCGAGGATTCGGCGTCTTTCATGGAAGTGTATTTATCGTAGTCAACCCTGGGAACATCGACAAAGATATCGATCCTGTCCGCGATTGGACCTGAAATGCGCTTGTTGTACCGCACTATTTCCGACATCGAACACGTGCAGTGGTGAACGCCATCTTCCACGCCGAACCACCCACAT
>CAYYEU010000024.1:0-15167 GCA_964470975.1 uncultured Mesoaciditoga sp.
GTCAATTGTCAGAACCATTACCATTTAGCTTTCAAAGTTGGCTGACTATATTGTATAATATTCCATCATGTTTCATATTCACTAACCATTATGTCATGTCAAGGAGTGTTGAAAATTGTCTTTGAGATCTGAAATACACGACAGACTTTCTAAAACGTTTTTAGAAGCTTTCGGAGTTGATGCGAGAAATTTTTCTGTGGAAATCCCTCCGGAAGGTTTTGGAGATTATTCGTCTAATATTGCCATGACCAACGCAAAAACCCTTAAAATGTCTCCAAGGCAAATTGCTGAAAAGCTTTCAAAATTCCTAAAAAAAGAGTCTTGGTTTGATGAAATTTCCATCGCAGGTCCTGGTTTCATGAATTTCAATTTGTCAAAATCTGTTTATTTAAAAACACTTTCAGATACGTTGAGAGAAGTTAAGATTCCCAAAGTCGAAAACAAAAGAAAAATTCAATTTGAATTCGTAAGCGCAAACCCCACGGGTCCTTTGACCGTAGGACATGGCAGACAGGCCATTATAGGAGACGTACTTTCAAAAGTTTATCAGTCAGTGGGCTATGATGTCATACGAGAATACTACTTCAACGATGCCGGAAGGCAAATGCGAATGTTGGGCCATTCTTTATGGGTGAGATACGAAAAACTGTATGGGAGAGACGTTGAATTCGGAGAAGACGATTACAGAGGAGAATATCTTGCGGATGTGGCTAAGAAATTCGCGGATGAATATGAAGACGCTTACATTGACAAATGGAATGAGGAAACACAAAAATTCTTCACGGCTTACGCGCGTGAGAAGATGTTCGAATGGATTAAAAAAAGCCTTTCCGATATAGACGTGAATTTCGATGTTTATTTCAACGAATCTTCGCTCTACAAAAACGGAACCACCGACGATGCTATGAAGATACTGAAAGAAGGAGATTTCGTTTATGAGAAAGATGGAACAACATGGTTCGCAGTTTCCAAAATATTACCTAACGAAGAGGATCGAGTGATTGTAAGAAAAAGCGGCGAACCAACATATTTCTTTTCCGACGTGGCTTACATGTTGGACAAATATCGTAGAGGTTTTGATCGTGTTTTCTACATATGGGGTGCTGATCATCATGGATATATTCCAAGAATGCAAGCAGCTGCACGCGCCTTGAATTTGCCGAATGGTTTTTTCAACGTTATCATTCATCAATTTGTTACGCTCAAAAGTGGAGATGAAGTGGTTAGAATGTCTAAAAGACAAGGTGAGTTCACAACCCTTGAAGATCTTGTAAAGCGCGTGGGGAAAGATGCCACACGATACTTCTTTGCGATGTTGGATCCCAACACACACCTTGTTTTTGACGTAGATCTGGCCGAATCCAAAAAAATGGATAATCCCGTTTATTACATACAGTACGCTCATGCCAGAATATCAAGCTTGCTTGAGAATGCGATAATGAAAGGCGTGAAATGGAATAATTCGTCGCTTGAACACTTAGGAAACCCCATGGAATTCTCTCTTATCAGGGAAATAGCGGAATTTCCAGAAGTTATTTTGTCAATTGTAAACGAGAACAAGCCTCAGAAATTGTGTAATTACGCGTATTCTCTGGCTGAAAAGTTCCATTCTTACTACAACTCTAACAAAGTGGTGGACGTGGAAAATCCACAGTTGTCTGCCGATCGAATAAACCTGTGTCTGGGTGTACGCAACGTTCTTGAAAGTGTGCTTTCGCTTTTAGGCGTCAGTGCACCAAAATCAATGTAATTATGGGGAGGCGTTACAGTTGAAAAAGTATGTCGTGTTCACACTTTTAATAACTCTTTTTACACTTACGCTTGCAGCCGAATCGTTGGCATTTGTCAAGGTGGCGGGAAACAAGAACATTCCGACGGCTTTTATAATGTCTAAATTATCAGATATAAAGGTGGGTCAAACAATTGATAGAGACACGTTGTACAAAGCCCTTAAGGGGTTGTATGACACCGGATTTTTTTCATATATAGAGCCCAAGATCGAACCCTCTTCGATGGGAATGGGTTTAGTAGTCAACGTCACGGAAAACCCGGTTGTGAAGAAACTAACGTTAAGAGTAATTGGGCCAGATCTTATCGGAAAAGATAAAATTCGTAAGGCAGTAGTGGTTAAAGTCGGTGAAGTTCTGAATTTAAACGATTTGAAAACGACATTTCAATCGATTGTGAAACTCTACACCGATAAGGGTTATCTTCCAAACGTTGTGGGTGTGCAAACGAACATAGTTCAGAAAACGAATTCGATCGAGATCCCTAAGGGTGAACTTGTCGTGACGGTTAAAGAGTATGCAATATGGACAGTTGAGATAACGGGTAATCATGGAATGTTAACTTCTCAGCAGTTGGTGAAAAACACCGGATTTTTCACACTCAGAGACTTCGAAAAACTCAATCCCTTGATGAAGTTTTTCGTTGATTACAAACAAGCTTACCCAAAGTTCTCTGAAGTTCAAACATTTCAAGCGAAACTATCGGAAATGGGTTACTTTTCACCGCAAACTTCTTTGAGCTTTGCTCCAGCAACGGCGACCGAAGGCGATTTTAAGTATCCCGTAATGAACATAGTCATTCATTCGAGTCTTAAAAGTGTGATTCAGTCTGGCCTTCCAATAGAGCAGTACTTCTTTTCTGGTGTAACGGAAGTAAATCCGTTTGATCTTGCGAAATATGCGAATATTACTTCTCCATCTACAACGGACAATTTTGAGCAACTTTCACAATTGGCAAAGATAAGATCCTATTACAAAAGCAAGGGATATCTCTTAACAGGAGCTTACCTTAACTACTACAAATATCAAGCGATAAGTAAAGATGGTATTTTAGAATACAAGGTAATCCAAAGACATGTTGGAAACGTGAAGATCGTCGGAAACGTGAAAACACAAAAATACCTGATAGATCGTGAAATACAATTCAAGAAGGGAGATCCCCTTACAGCTCAAACGTTCGTTCAAACTTACAATAACCTCAAGAATACCGGATTTTTCAGTAATGTTTCGATATACCCATCCATCACCTCAGAAGATTCTTCAAGCGTGGATGTGATCGTAAAGCTCGTAGAAAATGACAAACCAAGGCGATTGGGTGGAGCTCTTACTGTTGGACAACCAAAAGAGGGAGAACCATGGTACAGTGGCATAGTTGCAACTGGGAAGATAGAACTTTTGAATTGGGCTGGATATGGTCAGAATTTCAAAACGGAACTGAATCTTGGAATGGACTCAAATGCCAACTTGAATTACGGTGTTGTATTTCCGTTTAACTTACCACTCAATTTCAGAAGTAGCCTCTATTACAAAACTTTAAAACCTTTCAAAGAAGTTGATGGTAAAAACATTTACTATAAAGAGAACAGAATGGGTCTTTCTGCGAGTTTGGGATATCAACCAGACGTTCACACATCTTTCAATCTTGGAGGACATTTCGAATGGTTCAACAGGAGCATTGACTCAACACCAGTTGATTTTGGCCCTGCTTCTGGGACAAGCAGGGAAATAAATTTGGGTTTTAATTATGTCAACGTTGATAACATCTTTTCGCCGATGAAGGGAATAAAGATGTCTTTTGGTACCCAATTGGCAGGTTTTGGAGGAAAAGAGAACTACAATTCTTACACGACGATGGTTGCCGGGTATCTGCCGATCTTTGAGAACCTTTCAATTGCAGGACGTGTGTTAATGGGTGTATCCGAAGGAAAAGATTTTCAAGTAGGAGGAGTGACAACTGTAAGAGGATGGACCCCAAAGTCTGGCAATCAAGAGTTTGTCACCAATCTGTCTCTCAGATACTCACCTCCTTCCAACATTCCGATAACTCTGAACGCTTTCTACGATTGGGGCGGAGCAAAGAATAATTTGCTTTACGATGGTAACTTGTACTACGATTTCATGAATTCCGTCGGTGTGGGAGTAGCAGTTGACATACCTTATTTGGGGGTCGTGAGATTAGACTTCCCGTTTAAAGCAGATAACGGGAAATTAGAGTATTCTGGAATGACATTTGGCATCGGGCAGATGTTTTAAAAGTAGAGTGTGATATAATTTGTCCACAAAACACGTGAGTGTGCTTTTAAACGAAGTGGTAAGCTCATTCGATCATTTGAAAAATGGCGGGATTGTGGTTGACGCTACTGTAGGTGGCGGCGGACACGCCAAAGCCATCTTATCAGCGTATCCGCATACGACGTTGATAGGATTAGATCGTGATGAAAGTGCCTTAGAGATTGCTCGTAATAATTTGAAAGATTTCGAAGGTCGAGTCAAGCTTTTCAAATCGAATTTTTCTGAATTAAGTGATGTTCTTGAGTCACTGAAGATTCCCAAAGTGCAGGCCATTTTGGGAGATTTAGGAATGTCTTCTTTTCAATTGGATAACGGGGAGCGAGGATTCTCCTTTAGAGTTGATGGCCCACTTGACATGAGAATGGGGCTGAACGAAAAAAGCGCCTACGATGTTATCAACACTTATTCTGAGGAAGGATTGGCGAAGATAATATACGAATACGGGGAGGAGCGTTTTTCGAGGCGCATTGCGAGGCGCATTGTCGAAAAAAGACCAATCCGTACAACGTCAGAGCTAACGGACGTGATCGTCGTAGCGATGCCGAGCAAGGCTCGGAGAAGGTGGAAAAACACCGTGATTCGTGTTTTCCAAGCTGTGAGAATAGAAGTGAATGAAGAGTTGAAGAACTTGAAGACATTGCTTGAAATGGCCAAGAGGTGTCTTTCGATGGATGGAAGGATTGCCGTTATATCTTTTCATTCGCTTGAAGACAGAATGGTTAAAAGGGCATTTTTAGGGGAAGAATTCATTCCTCTTTCAAAAAAACCCGTAGTTCCCTCTGAAAACGAACGTAGAGAGAATCCAAGATCAAGAAGCGCGAAACTTAGAGTCGCTAAGAAGGCGTGAATATATGGAGATAAAAAGCGAAATTTGGATAAGCGCTAAAGGGGTTGAGAAGGGGCAAACTCAGACCGCAACCAGGGGTTTAGGGATCTTGCGATCCCTTGTAATAGGTGGGGCGGTTTTTTCATTGTTGACCGTTCCACTCATGTTCAACATTCAAACCACAAAATACAAATCCGAAGCCTCTTCCTTAACGATAAGAGCTAAAACCATCCAAGACGAAGCTCTTAGCAAAAAGGGCAAAATCGATTTGATCCTTGAAAAGTATTTTCCAAATGCTACTTTGGTTCAAATTGATGGAAAGAAATTTTTCTTAAGAAGTAGATGAACGAGAGAGCAAGGTTAATACTTTTCCTTTTTTTAATAAGTCTTTCGTTTTACGTTGCACGCGGGATAGTTGTTTCAACGAATTTTAAAACGGTTCCGATTTCTCCTTCTTTTGAATACTTCCCCGCGCCTTACGGCACGATAATGGGTTCGGATGGTGAACCGCTCTCTTCAAATTCTTTGTCTTATGATGTGTATTTGGACGCTAAATATGCTAAGGTTATTTCTGAAATGAAGGGATGGAATTATCCCCATCTTGTGCGTGAAACGTTGAAATACTTTGGAATGAATCCAGATACCAAAACCGTTTCAAAAATATTAAAAAAAGGTCTTGGTGGAGTAGAAATAGGAGAGGTTTCAAAAGAAAAAGTATCAACTATTCCAAAGAATTACAGGAACTTCTTGAACATAAAAACTGTGTACGTGAAATCCCGCCCTGCAACCTCTATAAGAATACTTGTGAATGCACTTCAAAAGGAGTATCAAAAATATCTTGAACCTAAAAAAAGCGGTAAAATTGTTTATGGAACCTTTGGTTCTTACAAACTTTACTCAAACATCAAGAAGATAATCGATCCAATCGGAGGGGATACCGTTTCTACAACCATAGATCCGCGTATACAGTCTTTCGCTTTCAAAGCCATCACGGAATCGGTGAAGACGAATGCCGCCAGTGGCGGAGAGGTGATCGTGTCCGATCCGAAAACTGGCGCGATACTGGCAATGGCCTCTACATGGCAATGGAATGCCCCGGTCATGGACGTGTTCGAACCGGGTTCAACTCTAAAACCGCTTGTGTTTAGCGCTGCGCTTCAAGATAGCGTTGTGAGCACTTACACAACTTTTAACGGTCCTTATTTCAGGCCATCTTCAAAACTCCCTTTGATCATAAAAGATGCGGAATCTCATCCATGGCCGATAACTCTGAGACAAGCGCTTGTTTACTCTTCAGACGTAGCTGAAATGAAAATCGCACATAGCTACATATCAACGTATGGTAAGACCGCTTTTTACGATTGGTTTAAAAAATTTGGCTTTGGTTCAAAAACAGGCGTGGATCTCCCAGACGAATCCAACGGGTTGTTGACGCCCCCGGAAAAGTGGTATGCCATTGGCGGAGTTGAAATGTCCATTGGACAAGGCATAGCTGTTACAGGCATTCAGCTTGTGACCGCTCTCAATTCGATAGCCAGTGATGGATATTTGATGAAGCCCTATGTTGTAAACGAGGTGATATCCCCAGAAGGCACGATTCTGTACAGGCATTTACCACAGTCAAAGAAGATATTCAACGATGATGTCGTGCGAATTGTCAAGAACTTCATGATAGACGTGGTGAAGTTTGGAACAGGAAAACCGGCACAACTCGAAAACGTGTTGGTAGGTGGTAAAACTGGTACCGCTCAAAAACCCGTAAACGGTGCTTTATCGAAAAACGGCCCGTATTTCTCTCTGTTTTACGGTTTTTTCCCAGCAGACGATCCTAAATACTCAATTTTAATCATGGTGGACCAACCGTCTAAAGGTAAATACTACGGTCAAGACGTTGCAGCTCCCGTTTTTCACCAAGTTGGTAAGTACATCTTGAGACTTGAAGGTTACGATCATCAGGAAAGCGGAAGAACCTTCTCGCCGGTTTCAATGCCGAACTTGAAGGGATTGACGTTGAATGAAAGCTTAGAACTTCTTAAGTCTCTGTCAATTCCGGCAAGTGAAATAGATTTTTCTGGGAACGGGGTAGTGATTGGACAGTATCCGCCAACTTACACACCTCTTTCAAACGTAAAAAGTGTTAAAATTTCATTAGGGCAATCATTTTGAGTGAGGTGATCTTGTGAGCAGACTTGTATGCTACAAATTAAGAAAAAAATTTGGAAAAAGAGTTGCGGTGAACGATGTTTCTCTTTCAATAGAAAGTGGTGAAGTTGTTGGAATACTTGGTCCTAACGGTGCTGGAAAAACAACCTTTTTCAACATGATACTCGGACTTGTAATTCCAGACTCTGGTCATATCTATAAAGATTCGCAGGAGATCACCCATTTTCCAGTTTACAAAAGGGCATTAGGTGGCATAACGTATTTGGCACAGGAAACATCTATTTTTTATGGCCTCTCGGTAGAAGATAATCTCAGAATTGTTCTTGAAAATTCCAAACACTCAAAGATATTCATAGAAAGAAAGATAAAGGAATTGCTTCAAAAATTTGGATTAGAACCTCTCGCAAAGCAACGATCATATCTCTTATCAGGAGGAGAGAAAAGAAGGTTGGAATTGGCAAGAATGATGACACTTTCACCAGATTTCTTGCTCTTAGACGAACCCTTTGGCGGAGTAGATCCCATAACGGTTAAAGAAATTCAGCAATTCACCAGAACGTTGAAAACACATGGAATGGGTGTGATAGTAACCGATCACTCTGTGGAAAGAATTGTAGAAGTTGTGGATGAGCTGTATGTTATTCACAACGGAATAGTATTGGCTAAGGGGGATCCTCTAACGGTACTTGACAATCCAGAGGTTGTTAGAAATTATCTTGGAGAGTGAACTTTTCTTCAATTCTTTTGGCAATTTTTTCTCCGACAACTTGCTTTAGCTCCTCATAAGAAGCGTGTTTTATCCCCTTAAGACTTTTGAACGATCTTAAAAGAGCCTTTTTCCTTTTGGGACCTATTCCGGTGACGGAATCCAAAAAAGAAGAAGTCATTCTCTTGTCTCTCAAAAGGTAATGATAAGATGTTGCGAAGCGATGCGATTCGTCTCTTATGGCTATCATGAGCCTTAACACATCGTTATTCAGCGAAAGATGAAGGTCTTTACGATCTTCAGGAAAAACTATTCTTTCGTCTTCCTTGGCAAGACCGATAACGTCTGCGTTCACTGTTCCAATCGAGGAAAGTGCTGCCTTGACCGCGTTTACTTGCCCTTTTCCTCCGTCAATGAGCAAGAGATCCGGTAAGCGATGGTGGGTGTAACGTCTTTTGACAACCTGCCTCATCGCTTCAAAATCGTCAGGTTTTGAAAAATTGGAAAGCCTGTAGCGTCTATAATCTTTTTTGCTTGGTGCTCCTTCAACAAAAGCAACAACTGAGGCAACGGTAAGCGTACCAGAAGTGTGAGATATGTCTATCCCTTCTATAAAATGAGGAAACTTGCTTAATTTCAACGTGGACTTTACATTTTCTAAAATGCGAATTTTCCTTAATTTGGACGTCAGATATTCATCTAAATTCCTTTCTACCATTGAAATTATGGCTTTCTCGTCTTCATCTTCCGGTGTTCTTATCTTTGAAGAAATTCTTTTGGACCATGTCTTAATTCCTCTAAACTCCTTTGGAACCAAAATAAGCTGTGGAGGTGTCTCACCACGTCCCAAATAATAGCTTTCGACAAAGCTCTTGTAATCGCCGTTAAATTCAAACTCCAATTTTGCGAGCATCATTCCTCTTCTTACTTTGATCAAAACGGCTCCACCACTTTGGACTTTGAAAGCATCCACATTCGCAGGTTTTGAGAATTCGACACTTTGCCTGATCAAAAAGTCATTGAGACGAATGTACATGTTCTTTAGAGATTGGGCAGATTCAAACATCTCTCGTTGAGCGTACTTTTTTATGCGTTCTTCTATCCACTTTTTCACGAATTTCGTATCCCCCAAAAAGAGTCTTTTGGCCATTTCCACACGCTGGTCGTATTCTTGCTTGCTTACTAAACCAGCGCAAGGAGCCAAGCATCTTTTTATATGATATTCAAAGCATGGATGTTTAACACTGGAAAGATCGGAAGTGCAGCTTCTCAATTGAAATATAGGTTGGACTAAATTTATGAGCTCTCTGAGAAACCTTACGCTTGTAAACGGCCCAAGTGAATCTGAAGATTTCTCGTGAGTTATCTTCATATACGGAAATTCTCCGCCCATGAATTTTATGTAAGGATAGACCCGGCTATCTTTGAGAAGAACGTTGAAATGGGGTTTGTAGTTGTAAATGAGATTGGCTTCCATGAGTAAAGCTTCTCTCTCGTTGAAAAGGGTTACATATTCTAAGCTATCTGCTTCTTCAGTGATTTTGTGTGATTTTTGACTGGCGTTTTCTGAAAAATAGCTTGTAACGCGTTTTCTTAGATTTTTAGCCTTCCCTATGTATATGGGAACCCCACTTTTTTTGAATATGTAAACTCCTGGTTTTTCAGGCATCAAACGTGCTTTACGATAAAGTTCCAAAGCTTTCACCTTTGTTACTCGTAATACCTCAAAACCTCGGCAGGTGGAAGGCTTGAGGCCTTCTTAATTGGCAATAAGGTCGCCAGAATCGAGATGAGATAAAAAACGAGAGCAAGGCTAAGAATTTGCCCCCATGGGACGAGCATTTTCCCAAGATTAAGTGAAGAATAAATCATGTAGGAAGTTATCCATCCAGCAAAAAAGCCACTTAAAATCCCAAGAACGACGACAAAATTAGTCTCAATAAAAAAACTGCTAAACACTTTTCTTTTTGTAAAGCCAATGGCTTTGAGTATTCCAATAGTTCTACGACGCTCATGCAGTGTTTTCAAAATCAATATCGCAAGCCCCACTATCCCAACAGATAAGCCAAAATACAAGAAGGAGTTTATGATGTTGACAAAGCTCATAATCGTGTCTGAAAAAACGTCTATCATCTGTTTGGAAAAAATGCCTATCGAGAATCTTGTTTTCAGGAAAGCCAAAAATTTTTCGAAATTCTTCGACTTTTCCATCTCTGTATTACCAGCAAGTTTTACCAAAAGGAAATTAGATGATTTGGAGGATCCAAAAGCATTTTTCTCCGTTTCGCCGGTTGTGTAGAAACCGGTGGGAAAAGCTGTCATGCCATTGTTTTCAAATGTCGCGACTACCCTGAATTTCTTGGGGTTTTTCAACGGTCCGGAGAAAGTTAGCTCCATTCCTTGGGATGCTCCCGACTCGAAATTAAACGAGAAGTTCCCCTCTTTTGATATTTCCACAGTATCTCCAACGTTGACTCTTGGCAAGCCAAAAGATGCAACGCTTCCAGGGTGAGATTTAAGGTAACTCCATAGAGAATTCATGTCCTTTATTTCTGGGATTGATCGGTTTATTTTGAAAACGCTTCCTTTTAGAAATTTTTCATTGGCGTTCACCATCTGGTAAATCTGCCTCTCGGAATGACCGTTGATGGCGTATCTAACGGATATCATTGAAGCTGTCGCGTAATAGGTCACGTAATTCATTCTTGACATATCAGCTTTTGTGACCTTGATATTACCTGACATCGGAAGCCCTACCGCATCGTAGCCTTGAAACATGGTTCTTTCACCAGATTGTATCTGAACCACTTGCGAGTAAGGAATGATGGTCATCAGCGAAATTACGAAGATCACTATGGCGTACATGGCAATGGTCATCCCGGTTCTTCTCTTGTTTTGAGAGGTTTCAGCCAAGGCAAGTTTGAAAGGGGCCCTTAATGAAGGAGTAGAAAGTTTGGCAAAGATCTTGTCGAACACCTCAAGATTGTAGGAAAGAAAGAAAAGAGCTGCGAGTAATATTGAGAAACTTTTAAGTCCCAAGAACCACAAGGAATTTTCACTGGCACTTTGAACATACGGTATTTGATTCGAAGCGAAAGAGAAAACGATGGAAAAAAGCACTGCGAAATTCCCAACATATTTCTTGACCCTTCCTTTTCTGAAGAAGGAAGGGAAAACAAATACCGCCCCAATGACACCTGTGTACATCACAAACGCATCTACTGCCATGCTTCCAAAAATTGCAAGGGCTATGAACACGACAAAGAAAAACAAAACAAAATAAAGCATTTTTCTTCTCTTCTCAAACGGGTTATCAGGTATGTTCCTTATCGCTTTCACTATGTTAAGCCTTCCTATTTTGAGAGCCATGAAAGCCAAAACGACAAGTGGTATGATCATTCCAAGTGAAAACCCATAAATTAGGGAAATCAAGTTGAAATGAAAAGAGAAATTCGAAGATTGTACACTGAACATGTTACTTAACTCACTTGTCATTGTGGAAAAAAATCCTGAAAATTCGTTAACCATGAACCACGCCACTGCAAGCCCCACAAAGCTGCCAACAAATGATGCAACTAAGGAATAAAGAAATCCTTCAAAATACAAAATAAAACCAGTCTTTTTCCTTGAAAAGCCTATGGCACGTAACGTACCCAGGCTACTTTTCCTCTCGTCCGCAAGCATCGTGTAGATGTTCACGATGAGAAGCGCTCCGGCGGCAATAGCAAAACTGCTGAGTAAGATAAAAAGCTTCCCAACTTGTTGACTGTTTATGCCCTTTATTTGATTCCCTTTGACGTTACTTATTTTTACGGAGTCATCTGAGATTTTTTTGATGATTTCATCTACTTCACTTGTGTAACGCACACCGCTCAAATAATCGCCTTCATTGGATATGAGCAATTGATTGTAGTTACTGACTCCAAAAAAACGTTTGATTTGTTCTGTTGTTACAAATATTGGAAGGCTAAACCCCCTGATTCCTTGATAGCCCAGCACACCTTTTTGGGGAACTACGCCAACTATTTTGAAAGATGGTGGAGTACCAAATACCATTTGCAATGGATTACTCAGAGCTTCAATCGTATCGCCAACCTTAACTTTTAAATAATTGGCTACCGCTTGGCCTATCACGATCTCGTTTCCTTTCAGTTTAACGTTTGGAAAATTCTTTCCCTCTCCAAACTGTCTTAATTTCGAGGGATCAACACCTATAAAAGAAACGGTGGTAATTGCGCGTGGGTCTAAAGAGCGAATTTTTCCTTTTGGAGCTGCCACAGTTTCCTTTACAACTATTGGCAATATCGAATCAACGTAAGTGGAAGTTGAAAGGACGTTGATCACCTTGTTAAGGGCTTGTGGCTTAAAATAAGAGGATTTTGGTCTCACAATTTCGTCTATCGTTCCAAGGTTTTTTCGGATTCCAGAGTACATAAAATATTGAAAGGAATCGTTCATTGCAAAAGAGCCAACGATAAAAGCTGTACCTGTCAAAGAGCCTGCTACTATGAGAAGCATGGTCATTTTTCTTCTAAAAGCATTTCGCATACTCATTTTTGAGAGCGTTTTATACCTGTATGCGTATATGAATGTCAAAGCGATCACGATCAAAACCAGAAAAAAAGCCACAGAAAACACGTCGTACACCTCCATGCAATTCGCGTGTATTTTAATTTTGAAGGAGTTCTAAGGTTACAATCTAAACTTTTTCGAGAACTCTTTTACTATCTCTCGTGCCGTAGGAGTATCTGCAATTCCCCCTTTTCCGGTTTCGCGAAGCGATTCCGGCATGGCTCTGCCAACCTTTGCCATGGCATCAACAACTTCATCAAAAGGTATAACGCTTTCAACTCCTGCCTTTGCAATGTCAGAAAACATCAAAGCCAAGAGGGCACCTGACGCGTTTCTTTTCACACAAGGAACTTCGACAAATCCACCCACAGGATCACAAACAAGACCCATCAAAGATTTCAACGAGAGAGCCGCTGCGTTTGCCACTTGTCTCGGCGTTCCGCCAGTTGCATGAACTGCTGCTCCAGCAGCCATGGCTGTTCCACTACCAATTTCGGCTTGGCATCCGGATTGTGCTCCCGATAAAGACGCGTGTATTGAGATCACTTTTCCTATAGCTCCTGCGACTATTAATCCGGCAACAAGCTTATTCCTTTCAACGCCTGACTTTTCAAGTGTTAAAAGGACACCTGGCATAATTCCACTTGCTCCGCCCGTTGGACATGCCACGATTCTGCCCATAGAGGCGTTGTTTTCGGCCATTGAGACCGCTATGGTTGCAGCTGTAAAAGCTTTTTCACCGACAAACGCCTCTGGGATGTACTCGTACATTTTTTTTGAGTTAGAACCCGTTAAACCTACCAAGGTTTTGAAAGTTTTTCCCTTATGCAACTCATATTCTTCTTCCATTACAAGAAGGAGATCAGAAGATTTCTTCACTATCTCTTCTGGAGATTTCCCACTATCAAGCATTTCCCAATGAAGCACGATTTTATCTAAAGGTTCTCCCGTCTTTTCAGAAATTTCAATAAGTTCGACAAATCTGTTTACATTCACGCTTTCGCACTCCTCATCAGAGTATTGGTTTGGCGTACATTAAAGATTTTACAACTTCAAGAGATTTTAGAGCGCTTAAAATATCGTTTGAAAGTTCACTGTCCAGCTCTATAACAACACTTGCACGCTTCAAATATCGACTCTCTCTATTTAACTCAAGACGCGCGATGTTTACTCCACTATATGAAATCGTTTTTGTTATGAGTTCAAGTGCACCTGGAACGTCATCGTTTTCTATCACAAGAGTTGGATATTCCCCATCGAGTTGACACCTTAAAGAATCTATTGAAATTATCTTTACCCTGCCTCCACCTATTGAAGAGCCTACGATTTCGTGGCGCTCGTTGTTTCTAACTGTGAGTATTTTCACCGTGTTGGGATGAACTTCCCCCAAATCAATAGGTTTGAATTCGTATTTCATTCCAATGGTCTTCGCGATTCTGTCTGCATGTGCCACCCTTGGATCATCGGTTGCAATTCCGCAAAGCCCGGCTATGAGAGCAAGCCATGTTCCATGGCCAATATAAGTGTCTTGAAAGGAGCCATGGAGGTAAAAAACGGCATTTTGCGGGGTTCCACCACTAAGGTTGTAAGCAAATTTGGATATTCTCATCGCTCCCAGCGTGTGAGAACTCGAAGGCCCTATCATCGATGGACCAATTATTTCAAGAATTGAAGACACACCATCATCTCCGCAAATTCACTTTAGACGTGCTACAATTATACATCATAGTTTCATTATTATCTACTTTCGGGTGTAGGCTTATCAAATTTTGAAGTTGGATGAGTGCATTTAACAAAACGAATGATAGAATGTTAATGTGAACTTTTTTGAAAGGAGTGGTGGAGATGTCGTTAAAAGTTTCATCTGTTTTCGAAGATCAAACCTTCATGCCGTCGAAATACACATGTGAAGGTGCAGATGTGAATCCGCCCTTTAAAATTGAAGGCGTTGATTCAAAAGTTGTAAGTTTGGCTATTGTGGTGGACGATCCCGATGCTCCAATTGGAATTTTTGTTCATTGGCTTGCGTGGAATATTCTTCCAGTCAAAGAAATATCGGAAAACTTCTCTGAATCATCTGTGAAATTCATCGAAGGCAAAAACGGTTTTGGAAGAATAGGATACAACGGCCCTTGCCCTCCACGCGGACATGGCGTTCATCATTACCATTTCAAAGTATACGCCCTTGACAGCATGTTAAATTTGAAAGCTGGATCCCATAAAAGAGCGCTGGAAAATGCGATGAAAAACCATATCATCGATCAAAGCGAAATAGTGGGCCTTTATAGGCGAGAATAAAAGTTAATTTTTTCACAACATTCTTGATCAAAACTCTCCAAGATTTCTTCGGAACTTCTTAATCTTCAAGCCTTCCATTAATGTTAAAATGATTATGAGCATAAGACAGAAATGGGAAGTTTTTCAATCATCTTTATCGTGAAAAATAAAACATGGAGGCGGTAAAAAATGTCTGGTAAATTCGATGAGTGGTTTGGAGTTCCGAGAAAAGAAATCAAGTGGTATCCAACTATTGATCCAGCAACTTGCCTGGGATGTGGCCTTTGCTTCATGACGTGCGGAAGGAGCGTTTACAGTTACGATCTTAACGCTAAGAAACCTGTTGTTGCAAATCCGTATAATTGCCTTGTTGGATGCACCACATGTTCTAACATTTGTCCCGTTGGAGCGATAACTTTCCCATCTACTGAGGTTGTCCATGAAGCAATAAAAAAGAACAAAATCATAGCCAAGGTAAGAGATTTGGTCCCCACTAAAGTTCAGTTTGTTGCTGAGCAACAATACCAAAATGACATTTCAAAAG
>CAYYEU010000025.1:0-14758 GCA_964470975.1 uncultured Mesoaciditoga sp.
AAAATTTCATGGTGAAATACCCTTTTCCACTGGTCATCGAGTTAAGTTGAGAAGAAAATTCGAGCATTTCGGAAAGAGGCACTTCGGCTTTTATCAATTGATAGCCATTTTCTTGGGGTTCCATGCCGTGAATTCTTCCACGACGTGAGTTGAGATCTCCCATTACGTCACCGGTGTTGTCATCTGGAACATATATTTCAACGTTCATAACAGGCTCTAACAACGTTGGTTTTCCAGCTTGCATTCCAGCTTTAAATGCTTGGATGGCCGCAATTTGAAAAGCTATATCGGAAGAGTCAACTTCATGATACGATCCATCGTAAAGGATGACTTTGATATCATCAACGGGATACCCTGCCAAAACGCCGCTTTTCATGGCTTCTTTTAAACCCTTTTCAACAGAAGGTATGTAGTTTTTCGGAATCGCACCTCCAAATATTTTGTCTTCAAATTCAAATCCCTTTCCACGTGATAGTGGCTCAAGGTAGATCTTTACGTGACCGTACTGACCATGTCCGCCACTTTGTTTCTTGTGCTTGTACTCTGCTTGAGATTTTTTTGAAATAGTTTCTCTGTAAGCTATCTTCGGCTTTCCAAGCTCAACTTCAACGTTGAAGTTTTTCCTCAACTTCTCAATGATCACATCTATATGCATTCCGCCCAATCCAGAAACGACTATTTCAGATGTTTCTGGATTGTAATCCATATGGAAAGTTGGATCCGACTCGGCAAGACGGTTGAGTCCGTTGGTTATCTTATCAATTTCACCTTTATTTTTAGCCTTTACGGATTTGGAAATCATCGGTTCTGGGAAATCAAAGACTTTTTCGATGGAGACTTTGCTGGAGGAATCGCTTAAAAAGTCCCCCACACGGCTCTCCTTCAATTTAGGTATCGCCGCGATATCGCCAACACTTATCTCTTTGACCTCGCTCTGTTTTTTTCCAGCTGGTACGTACAAATGGTTAATCCTTTCAGTCGTATCAGATGAACCGTTGTAAATGGTATCTCCAGCCGAAATTTTTCCACTTAACACTTTCGCATAAGTTAATTTCCCTATGAAAGGATCGACGACAACTTTGAATATCAAGGCAAGAAATGGTTCATCGATATCTGGTTTTATTTCTTTACCACCGATCATGTTTTTAACGTCAATTGGTGAAGCACCAAAATCTTGCAAAGAATCAAGGAACTCGTTGACTCCTATTCCTGAAGTGGCAGAGCCGGCAAATACAGGAACGACTTTCCCAGCAGCGTATCCATTTGACAATGCTCCTTCAATTTCTTCTGCACTTACAGGTTCGTCCGCGAAGTACTTTTCCATTAGTTCATCGTCAAGTTCGACGACTGATTCAACAAGAGAGGCTCTGTACTTTTGAAGTTCTTCCTTAAGATTCTCAGGAACGTTGGTAACGTTGACTTTACCATCTTCATAGACGTACGCTTTTTGCTTTACCACGTCCACTACGCCCTTGAAAGATGCCCCGCTCCCAACGGGAAAATTCATTACGATAACCGATTTTCCAGCAAGGTTTTTGAGTTGTTCAACGGTTCTTCCAAAGTCGGCGTGATCTTTATCCATTCCGTTGATAAATGCAAGAGTTGGGCGATTGTAGTCGTGTGCAATTTTCCATGTTTTCTCTGTTTGCACTTCGACTCCACTTGATGCATCCAAAACCGAACACACGTTTTCCGCTACAAGTGTTGTCGATATGACTTCACCTACAAAATCTGAGAATCCAGGTGTGTCAATAAGGGTGAACGTGTATTCCCCTCTTTTAAAAGTGAACGCCGATGCGTTTACACTGGACTTCTTTTCCACTTCGACGGGATCAAAGTCCATTGTGGCATTACCTTGTTCCACACTTCCCATTCTATCCACGGCTTTGTTCAAGAAAAGAATGGATTCAGAGAGTGTCGTTTTCCCGCTTCCATTGTGACCTATGAATGCTACGACACGTTTCTTTCTTATGTCGGCCACTTTCATGCACCTCCAGTTGTTTTGTCTATTTCTATCCCGAATCCTACCGGGTACAGCCCATGTTCGTAAAAATCAACGATCTTTCTTTGCACTATCATGGAGACTTCCATTTTGCTCTTAAAACACATGGCCTTTGAAAATCCAAGGTTCAAAAGCAAATCCGAAAGATCATCGGTTTTTATCCTTTCTTTGGAAGAAATTTTCAAAAAGTAAAGATCATCATCTTTAATCCCAACAACCAATGTAGATTTGCCATCGCACACATCCTCTTGAGAAGCCCAGGTTCTCATCTTTTGAGAATTGTAAACAAGTAAAGCACTTCCCTGAATGGCTCCGACAAGACCTTTAAGCCCTGATTCTCCAAAAGAGGTAAAAAAAGAGATCTTATCACCAAGTCGTACATTCTTGAGAAAGAGATCGTAATTGTTTGTCAAAGACAGGATCATTTCATTTTTTGCACGAGGCTTATATTCATTTCCGATTATTTTGTTTTCCTGCACTTCAAAATAAATTCGCTGATCGCTTTTAGGAATTGGCAGTCCATAATCTTTAGTGTAAATCACCACGTCTCCCGTTGCGCAGTTGATGCCGTTAATCGTGAAAGGAACATCTCCAATGTTAACAGTTATCATTGGACTTGTTTCAATTATATCAAATTTTTGATCATTCCAAACCATGGTGGGCTCACCATACACGGGAGCACTTAAAATTTTTCCTTTGTACATGACAAAACCATGAGATATACCAGGCAAATCAATAGCCGCCAGAGATGTAGCGGCAATCATCGACGTGATGGGCTGAAGGTTGCCCATGCCATTTCTTGGATAGACGACTTTTATCTTGGCAGCACCTGTGGAGACTTTCACAACTCCAAGGTGGATTACCTTTCCAGAAACTGATGTAGATTCAAAGGAGTGATATTCAACGCCTTTTTCAAGCATCAGAACCTTTGATTTTTGAATTGGGAGAGATGGAAATCCAACCGCTGTTGAGGTGTTTAAAATGCCATCATGGGTGACGCGATAAGTCGCAGAAATTTTTCCATCTTTTTCAACCACCAGTGGAGAATTGGCTGGCTTGTACTTTTTAGAAATCAAAATTGGGAAAACGGTTACAGTGGCAACCATGCCATGAGATTTAACTTTTACAACTTGACTGGCCGGTTTGGAATTGAAAAAAAGAGTAAAGCTTTTTCCATACAAGAGTGCACCGTTAAGTGTAACAGTGGGCTTTTTTTTGACCATAAAAATTCCTACCGGTTCATTTTTCCACTCGAGATCCACAAGCTTGGATAAAGCATTTACAGAAAGATAAGGAGTTTTTGCACCCGACGCCACTCTTCCAATATTGTAGAGTGCATCATAGACTCCAAGATGATTGCGGGTGCTGAAAGATATGAAGTCGTTTCTATGTATCACCACTCCCACGCCATTTTTGTAAGACCATTGCAAATCCAGCGGTACCGAAATTTGAGAAAGGTTCGCATAAAAAGTGTTGTTCCAAGCAAAGACTTTTCCAAGATAAAAGACTTGGTTGCCATTTACCAAGTAAAAAGGCTTCCCCATTACACAAAAAGGTATTAAAGCTAAGAAAAGTATCGATTTTTTCATTGAACAACTCCGTGAACGAGTTTCACGGCTTCGGGTTTCACATCCTTCAAATTGTAAGCTTTTAAAACTGTTTCAATGGAATCGTTGAGTTTCTCGTCATCGTTGTAGTAAAGCACACATAAAGGCTCTCCTTTTTGGACACGATCACCAGTCTTTTTCAAGAGTTTTATGCCAACGGAGAGATCTATCTTATCTTCCTTGCGTGCCCTTCCAGCTCCAAGCATCATCGATGCAATGCCAACTTTCTCAGCATTCATAGAATAAACATATCCATCTGTGTTGGAGAGCACTTCATGGGTTTTTGAGGAGATTTTCAAAATTGACAAATCGTCAGTTATTTTCGGATCTCCACCTTGTATTTCAACGAGCTTTCTGAATTTGTCCAGTGCTTTTCCACTTCTTATCGATTTTTTCAACATTTTCCTTGCTGACTCAAGATCTGGAGCTATCTTCCCTATTCTAATCATTTGGGCACCCAATTCGACGCAAAGTTCCTCCAAGTCTTTTGGACCGCTGCCCTTAAGAGTTTCTATCGCCTCTTCAACTTCCAGCGCGTTTCCAACGGTTAATCCAAGAGGCTTATCCATGTCAGTCAAGAGTGCCACCGTTTCTTTCCCATGTCTTTTCCCTATGTCAACCATGGCACGTGCGAGGTCAGTTGCAGAAGATATGTCCTTCATGAACGCTCCTGAGCCCACTTTTACGTCCAACACGATGCCATCGGCACCCGCTGCGAGTTTCTTGCTCATTATGCTCGATGCTATGAGTGATATCTCATCGATGGTGGCTGTTACATCTCTGAGAGCGTATATTTTCTTGTCCGCTGGGGCAAGATTCGCCGTTTGACCAACAACAGCTATGCCATGTTTTTTAACGTTATACATGAAATCATCTTCAGACAGTGCCGTTCGAAAACCGGGGATGGATTCCAATTTGTCAACCGTTCCTCCCGTATGTCCCAACCCTCGTCCAGACATTTTTGCCACAGGAAGGCCACATGATGCGACCATAGGTGCAAGAATTAGTGTTGTTTTGTCTCCAACTCCTCCTGTTGAATGTTTGTCGACTTTAACACCAGGAATTTGAGAAAGGTCAATGGTGTCTCCAGATCTTGCCATTATTTCGGTAAGATGATATCTTTCTTTCTCATCCATGTGTTTGAAGTACACCGCCATGAGAAATGCCGCCATCTGGTAATCTGGCACTTCACCGTTTACAAATCCCATTACCATGAATTCTATTTCTTCTTTGGAAAGCTTTTCACCATTTCTCTTTTTGAGTATCACATCGTAAGGTCGCATTTTCACCACTTCCTTAGCAAGTTTTTTCGACGATCGCTCTTACTATAGCGGAAAAACGTTCGGAAACTCTATTCCCGGCTTCTATAACTTCTTCTTGTGAAAGTGGTTGATTCAACACGCCAGCCGCCATGTTTGTGATGCAAGAAATACCCATGACCTTAAGACCTATATGATTTGCCACTATCACTTCATGAATGGTTGACATTCCGATCATATCCGCGCCAAGCTTTCTGAACATGCGTATTTCAGCAGGTGTTTCGTAACTTGGACCTAAAACGGAGATGTACACCCCTTTTTCCAACGGGTTTTTGAAGTTTTCTTCAATGATCTCATTTGCCTTTTCCATCCATTCCTTTGAAAGAGACTGGGACATATCAGGAAACCTCTGGCCTTGAGATTCATCGTTCGGTCCAACAAGGGGGTTTCTAAAAGAGAAATTTATCACATCCGTTATGAAAACAAGATCACCCGGACTGAACGTGGTTCTTATTCCACCAGCAGCATTGGTTAAAATCAAACGTTTAATTCCAATTGCTTTCATGACACGTATGGGGTAAGCCACTTCAGCCGGAGAATAACCTTCGTAGGTGTGAAGTCGCCCACTCATCAACAGAACTTTTTTGCCGGCGATATTACCATAAATAAGCTTTCCAGCGTGTCCGGGAGCAGTTGACTCGTGAAAACCCGGAATGTCCTTGTATGGAATTTGAATTGCATTTTCAATTTGCTTAGAGAGTTTTGAGAGACCTGAACCGAGAACAATGGCAACATTCGGAACTTCTTTGATTTTATCAAGAATGCACTTCGCAGACTCTTGCAGCATTTTCACTCAATTCCTTTCAATTTCCCAAGGACGTTTTCGAAAATCTTTGCTATCTTTTCACCTGTTTTTTCAGCCACTTCAATGACTTCTTCAGCGGTTAAAGGTTTGAGATCTTCCGGAATCGCGCGATCGGTTATCGAGGATATTCCAAGCACTTTCAATCCACCATGGTTGGCGACTATAACTTCCGGAACGGTTGACATCCCAACGGCATCAGCCCCAAAGTACCTTGCCATTTTTAGCTCTGCCGGAGTTTCAAAGCTAGGTCCCGTAAATGCGATGTACACACCTGTGTAATACTCTATCCCAAGCTCTTTTGAAGCTTCTTTTGCCACTTCGACGAGATTTGGAGTGTAAGCGGTTGACATATCAGGAAATCGCGCTCCCCATTCATCTACATTCTTTCCTATCAAGGGGTTATCTCCCATGAAGTTTATATGATCTGTTATGATCATTGGATGACCCGGTTCAAAAGAATGATTGAGCCCTCCAGCTGCATTTGTGACGAAGAGATATTGAACTCCAAGAATCTGAAAAACGCGTATGGGCATCGTTATCTCTTTCATCGTGTATCCTTCGTAGTAATGAAATCTTCCGTTCATAAGGACAACGTCTGTGTCATTCCATTTTCCGAATATCATTTCTCCTGCGTGTCCAGGTGCTGTGGAAACTGGAAAATTAGGGATGTCCGCGTATTTTACTATCACAGAAGTTTCAACAGCGTTTTTGATTCCATCAAGACCCGATCCAAGTACTATCGCCACCTTTGGCGCTCTCTCGATCTTTGATTCTAAAAAATTCACAGCCTCTTTGACTTTTTCAACGTATTCCATGATGTGATTCTCCTTTCAATGTGTTTGAAAATCTTTTTCTCCAACTTGCACCTTTTAAATAATCGAAATCGCTTCCTTGAACTTTACCTATTTTATCCAATTCTTTCTCAATTTGGTGTTTAGCCTCGGTTGCGCTTAAACCCACCGACCAAATGGCATCTTTGGGAGGAGTTGAGATAAGTCGATGTACAACGATTTCTGGATTTAGGTGAGTTAGAAATTCAACTGCACGTCTCACGTATTCGTCTGAATCAAGCGGCTTCATTTT
Source organism: uncultured Mesoaciditoga sp. (assembly GCA_964470975.1). Classification (GTDB taxonomy): domain Bacteria; phylum Thermotogota; class Thermotogae; order Mesoaciditogales; family Mesoaciditogaceae; genus WGFY01. The sequence continues at coordinate 6,817 of CAYYEU010000025.1, forward strand.
TCCATTGAGGTAATCAGTCGCCATCGAAGTATTGGGAGCAATGTAAAGAGAATGCATTTTAACTCCATTCACACCAACTGCCGATAAAATTTTGGCGCACGCAATCTCATCGTATATCGTATCAGAGGGAAAATCGAGGATCACATGGGCAATTACTTCGAAGTTATATTTTTTTGCGCATAAGACTGCATCTACAAATTCGGCAACCGAATGTCCTCTGTTAACTTTTATAAGAGTATTTTCGTTTATCGATTCCAAACCAAATTCCACAAACACGTCCACTTTTTTCTCCGAGGATATCTCTCTCAATATTTCGGCAATCTCGCAAGGAAACGAATCTGGTCTCGTTGAAACGTCTAAGGCCACAACGTCTTTCACGATAGCAGTTCTGTAAGTTTCCTCAAGTTCCTCCAACGGAGCATAGGTATTTGTAAAAGACTGGAAATAGGCTATAAAACGTTTTGCGTTGTATCTAATACGCGCATGTTCAATGCCTTTAAGCATCTGAGACTTAACGTCTAACTGCTTGAGACGATTTGCAAAACCACTGCCAGTTTCATCACAAAACGTACACCCGCCTACTCCAACCGTTCCATCTCTGTTCGGGCAGGTTGTGAAATGTGCTATGGAAATTCTTTGCGTTCTTGCGCCGTATTTCTCCTTCAAATAAGGTGCGAGTTCTCTATATTTCAAGATCCAACCCCCGAAAACGCTGAAACAAATGCGTTTATTTCTTTGTGAACTTCATTCAAAACATTCTCATCAGTAGCTGAGATCATAAAAACAGTACTCCGAATGTACCATGCTTGCATGTTTTCCCTGGAAATTTTTCCAGAGAACCACCACAGTTCACTTTCGATCGCCTTTCGTAAGCCAAATTGCTTTTTTGCCCAATTATGCCAAAACTCGTGCATTTCAAAGGAATTGTTGAATGTCCCTGCTTCGAGTTTCACGAAAGTTTTTGTTGATTCATAAGTTGCCTTCACCTTTTTAGTGAGAGACGCTTTCACACCAAGGAAATCTTTGGGTTTAACATCTATCATGTATTCTTTTACACTGAAACCCTTTGGCTTGAAGTAACGCAAAGTGGCTATATCGAAATTCATGAGAACACAGCCACTTAGTGATAACAACCAAAAAAGCTCAAAGGCGAGAATCAATGGAAGCAACTGTTTTTTCAAAGCGCTCCATCACCTCGCAGGAATCTACATTCGTGAATTCTCCATCGTAAACCCATTTCCCTCCAATCATGACTTTTTTGATCGATGAAGTGTCAAATGAATATATCAAATGGGATTTTATGTACTTTTCGGGCATCAGAGAAAGTCTTTGGGGATCCACAACAACGATATCTGCCAACATTCCGCTATCGATCTTCCCAACATCGAAAGGAAGCGACTTTCGAGCGTTAAAAGTTGCCATTTTAAAAATCTCTTCCATTTTCATAAGAGTAGGGTTTTCTTCGTGTGCTCTTTGAACAAGAGAACCGAATTTCATTTCATCAAACAAATTCAAAGAATTATTTGAAGCGGCGGAATCGGTTCCGAGAGTTACGTTCACTCCTTTTGAAAGAGCTTTGGGGATCGGAGCGACGCCGTTGCCAAGCTTTGCGTTTGAAATTGGGTTGTACGAAAGTGTTGCCTTACGATGCGAGAGTAAACCCAGTTCCTTTTCATTCAGATGCGTGCCATGGGCAATTATCGTTCTTTCATCAAAAGCGCCAATGGAGTCGAGAAAATCAACGGACTCAACATTGGTGCGCTTCCTGTAATCCTTCCTTTCAAGCGGGCTTTCCAATAGATGATACGTTAACACTGAATTCGTAGAATGCGCCAGTTCCACGCTCTGTTCAAAATAAGCATTTGAACATGTGTAAAGAGCGTGAGGTCCAACGCCTCCTCTGATAAGTGGATCATCAGCATGCTTTAAAATGAAATTCTCGCACTCTTCAAGTTTTTCATCCCCATGCCCCTCCACGTCCGCAAGACCTCGAGCTACGATTCCCCGCATCCCCAAATCCTTGGCGGCCTGAGCCACGGCATCCTGAAAGAAATACATATCGACAAAAGTGGTTATGCCGTTTTTGATCATCTCCATGAATCCAGTCAAACTACCTATGTACACATCTTCTTCGGTGAGTTTCGCTTCCCTTGGAAATATGTAAGTCGTGAGCCATTCGTAGAGATCCACGTCTTCCGCGATTCCTCTAAAAAGCGTCATGGCTGCGTGCGCATGCGTATTCACCATCCCCGGAAGGACGACTGCGGAGTGCATATCTTCGACTTCACCTTCGACAAAATCGACGAATCTATCATTGGATATGTAAACGTCCTTTTTTTCTAAAGAGAGATCGTCATTCAACACAAGGCAATTTTTCAAAACCTTGTTCATTCTCTGAAATTCCTCAATTTCCTATAATGTTCGACGTAAACCCTTCGCAAATCCGAGATTTCTCTATCTTCAAGAGAACGCGGTTTTTGACTCACGCTAAGGGCTTTTGTGTAAAGTTCGCATGATTTTTCGCACATTACCGAGGAGAATATGGCATCTTCCAGCGTCGGTCCCACACCGACTTGACCATGATTTGCCAGAATTGCGGCATTCACCCCATCAAGGCATTTTGCAACCTCGTCCGCTAAATCTTGAGTGCCGGGAGATTTGTAATTCGTTACTCTGATCTTTCCACCTAACACCATGGCAGCATCTTCAGTTAGAAGTGGGACTTCTTCAAAGGTGGAAGAAGCTACAGAAGCGTATAGACTGTGTGTATGCACAATGGCCTTAACGTCTGGGCGAGCGTTGTAGATTGCCACATGCATCTTCAATTCACTTGAAGGTTGCTGTTTGCCGAAGACCATCTTTCCATTTCTGTCGCAAATCACCAGGTCTTCCTCTCTTAGCTCATCGTAAGGAATGCCACTGGGCGTTATTATGATGTTTCCATCTTCCAAGAGCATGGAAACATTTCCCCATGTGCCAAAAACCAATCTCGACTCTTGAACGTCTTCACACGCTTGCAGAATTTGAATACTTTCCTTCAAAGTAGATCATCGCCTTTCGTTTATGTGAGAGCTTTCTCTTACGCTTGCGTATTTTTGAATGTTTTCAATGTTGCGAGATATTTCTTCAACCTTGTTTTTCGTCTTTCCCATGAGTTCCTTGAAAAGTTGATCGAAGATTTTAGAATCCAAAGATAACTTAGAAAACGACGCTTCAGGGATCTTTCCGTTCAGAGTTTTAAGAAGTTCAATTTGCTTCTCTCGAAGTTCAGATAATTCCTTCAATCTTCGAATATTTTCAGTCTTTACCGCTTCTATCATTTCAACGGTAGTTTCGTCTATGGATTCCACAACTTCAACAATATTGGTCATAAAAGCTCACCTCGAAATAATTATACCATCGCGAACGTTTTTTTGTTGTACAATATTGCTTGAAAGATGAAAACAGAAAATGGTGGTGATATGTTTGAAAGCGTTAAGTGAATGTTTTCCATGCGTTTTGGCCCAAGTACAGCGTAGCCTTGACGAATGGAAAGGAAGTGAAGAAGAAAAATTTGAAGTAATGCGAACGGCTTCTAAAAGTTTGGAAAGAGCCCAATATGGAATGAAACCAACGGAGCTTTCTAAAATCGTCAACGATGTCGCAAAGAGAATCACAAAAAGGGACGATCTTTATAGGAATAGGAAGAAAAGGTTGAATGAGAGTGCCATGGCAATAGTGAAAGATATGGTGAGTTTTGCCGAAAATTCCTCTGAAACGCTGAAAATCCTTGCAATTGCGACCATTTTAGGAAACCACTTAGATCTTGGCGTGAAAGAGGTAGAACTCGATTCCAAGTTCATAGAGTTGGTTGGAAGTACCCAATTGTCCATAGACGATTTTCAAATTCTCAAAAGCAAACTCGAAAGGGCAAAATCCGTTTTGTACATTCTTGACAACACTGGTGAAGTCGTGTTCGATAAGGCTTTCGTTGAGGAGATTGAAAAGAGATATCCGTTGGAAATAAAAGTTGCCGTTCGGAGTGCACCGATCATCAACGACGTCACAAGAGAAGATGCCATCGAAGTGGGATTCAAAGAAAAGGATATAATCGATTCAGGAACGACAATGGCTGGGATGTCCTTGGAATTGGCAACTGACGAATTCATGAATATGTGGAAAAAGGCCGATATCATAATCTCAAAAGGGCAGGGGAACTTTGAAGGGCTTGACGAAGTGCACGACGAAAGACTGTTTTTCCTGTTAGAAGCAAAGTGCCCAGTGATATCGAAAATGCTTGGAGTGAAAGTTGGCAGCGCCATACTCGCCAATTGGAAGTAAACAGAGCGCGGGCTAAAATGCCCGCGCTCTTCGTTGGTCGGGGCGACTGGATTTGAACCAGCGACCCCCTGTGCCCAAGACAGGTGCGCTACCTCTGCGCTACGCCCCGATACGAAACGAAGTATAACACAAAAAAAGACGGTGATTCAAGGCCTTGAAAACAAAAAATCACATCTCACTTCTTAAAATTTCAAGAATTTTTTTTCTGTTCTCAGGTAAAGGTGCCTTTGTCGTTACCAAATTCCCCTTTTTCGGATGGGTAAAAGATATCGTGTTGCAATGCAAAAAATAGCCCTCTAAACCGTACTTTTTTTTGAAATCGGCGTTCTTGTCTATTTCCCCATAAACATCGTCTCCTACGACTGGAGTGTCGTTTGAAGCCAAATGGCGTCTTATTTGGTGTTTTCTCCCCGTTAAGATCTCGACATTCAAGAGAGTGTAACCGTTGAAAAATTCCTTTGGTTCCACGATAGTCAACGCATCTCTTTCATCTATAGGTTCGCTGAATTCCACGTGTTCTCTTACCAAACCATGAACAAGCGCAATGTATCCCTTTTTCATTTTATGAGTTTTGAAAAGATCGGAGATCTCTTTGGTGAATTCGTAATTTTTTGAAACAACGAGAACACCGGATGTGTACTTATCAAGCCTATGAACGAGATAAAACTCAGTATTGTAACTCAAGAGAGCGTTGTAAATGGATTTATTCGATGTTTTGGTTCCGGGTTGTACAGGAATTCCAACTGGTTTGTTCAAGATAACCATGTACTCATCTTCATACAACACATCAAGCTCAAGATCGAATGGTATGTGCTCTGGCGGGGTTCTTCCATATCTTTGTTTTATCTCATCCTGATTGCCAGCCATTTTGATCAGAACTTTCTGGCCTATTACCAGCCTATACGCTCCATCTTTTACTCTTTTCCCATCAACGACGATCTTTCCCGAACGTATGAATTTTTGAATGGCAGACAATCTGACTTCTGGATACGTTCTCCTTAAAAACTTGTCGAGCCTTTCATTTTCACGATCGGCTTGAATTTCTTGAAAATAAAACCTCATGAGTTGTCCACGTCTTTTTCATTGGGGCTTTTCCAAATTCGTGCTATTCCAACTGCTAAGATGGCACACGCAAGACCTATGATCGCACCACCAATCACATCTGTTCCCCAATGGACTCCCACATAAAGCCTGTCATACAGAATGGAAGCAGCGAAAACAGACAACAAAGTCGCTAAAGTCCACGAAACAGACTTGGGCAGTTTTGACTTTACGATCATGTAAGCCAACAACCCGTAAAGTGCAACGGCTCCCACAGAATGCCCGCTTGGATAAGAAAAAGAACTTTCAGGAACCAGTTGAGAAAAATTCGGTCGGGGTACTCTATACAGTATTTTCATGATCTCTACGGATGCGCCGGCAAAAACCAAAGAAAGGAAAAGTTCTAACGGTTCCCTCCATTTCTTGAACATTGCAAGCACGACTACAACGACAAGTCCCACAGCAATATCGTAAACTGTGCCCGCGTATTTAGATACTTCTATAAAATATGGAGTCCAAAACGCATTTCGTGCCCCTTGTGCCGCCCTGACCGTTGCGACGTTGAATCCCTGAACCCATCCAAACTTTTCAGCAAATCCAAGGAAAATTCCCACTACAAATAAAGTAACTGAAATCCAAAAATACTTTCCAAAACTACGCTTCAAATTTCTCAACTCCTTTACTTGACAAAATGGTGATAAATGTAGTAACATACTGTTAGCACTCTGGGTATTAGAGTGCTAAAAGGGTGATGGAGATGCTAAATAACAGACAAAAAAAAGTGCTGTTTTGTGTTGTCAACGAGTACATAAAAAACAGAAAACCTGTTAGCTCTTCGAGAGTGCTTGAAAGCACTATCATTTCACATAGCAGTGCGACTATAAGAAACGATCTGAAAAAATTAGAATATTTAGGATACGTCCACCATGTTCACACTTCGTCTGGAAGGGTTCCCACAGACAAAGGGTACCGCTTCTATGTGGAATCCATATCTGAGATCATGAAAGAAACGGACATATCCAAAAACGTGGAAGCTTTTCCCGATTACCCTCAATTAAACGTGGATCAACTCATAAACCATGCCGCACTCTTGCTTTCAAGAGCCGTGCCAGTTGCCACGGTGGTTACGAAACCTCGTACCGATACTTTAAGAATAAGATCGATGCGTCTACATAAAACCTCTGATGATTATATCACAGTGGTGCTCCTAACGGAGATAGGAATGGTCGATACACAAACCGTTCTTGAAAGAGTGGATGAAGACTCTCTAAAGAACATTGAACGTTTCTTCAACGCGACGCTTGTCGGGAGAACAATAGAAGAAATTAAAAAACATCTGAAAAATCCAGAATCCCAGCAGGCATGGAAAGGAACAAGTGTTGAAAGTGTTTTTGATATTTTGAGAAGTATTATAGAAGAATCAAGCTCTGAAACTTACGTCATCAAAGGATTGGAGAATTTGATATCTGACGAAATGATAGATCAAGAAAGCCTTAGGAGACTCGTTTCCATACTTGAATCCCCAAGCCGTTTTTACGAATTTTTTGAAGAGTACGGCTACGCTGACGAAGCCAAGGTTTTCATTGGAAGTGAGCACGCTCAAAAGGAAATGAGTAATCTTTCATCGTTTATCGTACCTTACAAAGTATCGGACGAAACGATTGGACATATACTGTCGATAGGTTCAAAGGCAATTAATTATCAAAAAGCCATTTCTCTGATAAGTTACATGGGGAACAGGCTTACAGAATTGTTAACATTTCTTTCTAGACTCGGAAGAATACAAAAGTGAAATGGGGTGAGAAAAGTGAGTACGAAGAAAGCTAAAAAATCGGAAGAAGTGAAAGAAGAAACAAAAAGGGAAAAAGAAGTTTTAGAAGAGAAAGCTTCTCGCCCAAAGGAATGTGAAGAAGAGTTGAAAAAGTGCCTCGGCAGAATGAAAGAATTAGAAGAGTACGCTAAAAGGAGCAAAGCCGCTCTTGAGAATTTGAGGAGAGAAAAAGACGAAGAAGTAAGATCTGCGAGCAGTTACGCCAATTTAAAGCTGGTTGAGAAGCTTGTAGAAGTTCTTGATGACATGGAGCGTTTGGCAGAACATTTTGGTGATAAAAAGTCACTCGAGTTTAAAGCTTTGAATCTCATGTACAAAAAATTCAAAGACATCCTCGCTTCAGAAGGTCTAAAAGAAATAGAAGCATCCGGAAAATTCGATCCATTCGATCACGAGGCCATTGAAAGAATCGAAAGCGAAGAGCTTCCGGATTGGGAAATCGTGGAAGTGGTGCAACGAGGATACAAATTCAGATCAAGAATTCTAAGACCGGCAAGGGTAAAAGTTGCCATGCACGTTGAAAAACCAATGATGTTTGGTGAGAAATTGGAAGAAAAAAAAGAGAATGGCAAAGACGGTGATTAACAATGGCCAAAAAAGATTATTACGAAACATTGGGGGTGCCCAAGAATGCTTCTGCCGAAGACATAAAACGGGCTTACAAAGAATTGGTAAAAAAGTGGCATCCAGATCTTCATTCAAGCGATAAAGCAAAAGCAGAAGAGAAATTCAAAGAGATCAGGGAAGCTT
>CAYYEU010000026.1:0-13063 GCA_964470975.1 uncultured Mesoaciditoga sp.
CATATTGTCAACCATTTCATTGGTAAATTCACCATTTTTTATGTATTCAACGGTCCATCCCAGCGATAAACAGTCGGTACTTGGATAGAATTCGTTACAAGTGTTTATAAATTCCATTGGATCGAAACTCGGCTCATCTCCTCCAGGACCTTTTAAAACGTCTGCATTCAAAAACACAGGCATGTACGTACTCAATTTTTGCATTTTTTTCAGGACGGGAATTACCGCTTTTGGATCCTTGAAATCCAATTTCGCACCTTTATGGAACTCTGAAATCGTTTCAATCCACTCATCAAAGGTCAAGTCGCTCTTTCTTTGAGGTGGATGGGCCATTATGATATCGCCGTTTTCCGAAAAAGAAATATCCCCTTCTATCATCATGGTGTTATCATTACTGAATTTTCTGAGTCTTTTTTTATCATCTACCCCATGCGCCCAGGTTATATCCCATGGCCTCTTTACATTGAAAAATTCTAACATCTTCATTGTCTTTCCTCGCCTTCTGATAAAAGTAGATTGTGTTGCGTCTCCTTATCAAACAGATGATACTTTTCACGGTCCATGTTCAAATAGACTTTATCACCGGGATTTAAGTTCATCTTTTCCTCTGTGATGACTTTGATAACGTCTTTGCCGATTTTAACATTGTAAATAACATCTCTTCCCATAGGCTCAAGCACGTAGATTTCGGCCGGGATGGACTCGGCATTAATTGGGCTGGTGTTCAGTCTCACATGTTCAGGACGTATACCCATTTCAATCTTCCTTTTTAAGAACCTATTCGCGATTTCGTTGTACTCACTTTTTGTTTTCATCTTGATGCCATTGTAAACAAGGTAATAACTTCCATTCTCCTTTGTCACAAGAGCATCTAAGAAATTCATGGCAGGTGTTCCTATGAACTTGGCAACGAACATGTTAAGCGGATAATTGTAAATGTTGTCCGGTGTGTCATATTGTTGAAGTTTACCTTTTGAAAAAACCGCGATTCTATCAGCCATGGTCATGGCTTCGATCTGATCGTGTGTAACGTAAACGGTAGTGATTCCGAGATCGTGTTGCAGTTTTTTGATTTCGGCTCTCATATACGATCTTAATGCGGCATCGAGATTTGAAAGAGGTTCATCGAAGAGCAGTATTTTCGGCTGTTTTACCAAAGCTCTGGCAATTGCCACTCTTTGTTGTTGCCCTCCTGAAATCTGATTGGGTTTTCTATTCAACAACTTTCCAATATCTAAATTCTTCGTAACTTCCTTCACTCGCTTATCAATTTCATCTCTTTTCATTTTCTGTGCTTTTAAGGGAAAAGCGATGTTATCGTACAACGTCATATGCGGGTAAAGCGCGTAGCTTTGAAAAACCATTCCAATTTCCCTGTCCTTTGGAAGAACATCATTTACAACGTAATCATCGAACAAGATTTGGCCACTGGTAGGTTTGTATATTCCAGCAAGCATTAAAAGAGTAGTGGTTTTTCCACACCCGGAAGGTCCAAGGAAAACAGTGAATTCTCCATCTTCGACTTCCAGTGTGATCCCGTCTACCGCTTTAACTTTTCCAAAATGTTTATGAATATCTTTCAACACTATACGTGCCAAGATGAATCACTCCTTTAACCTTTTGTCCCTGTTATGTTCACTTGCAAAAGATATTTGTTGGCGAAAAGATAGAATAAAAGCGTTGGCAACATGTAAAAGAGAGAAATAGAAGTTAACAAGCCATAATCAACAAATCTAAAATCTCCAATTACTCCTTTAATATATCTAGATAAAGTCCAAGTTTGTTGGTTGAGAATAAACGTGTTTATGAAAATAAACTCAGACCACCCAGAAAGAAAACCAAATATAGAGGTAACGGCCAATCCTGGTTTTACAAGAGGAAGGATAACTTTGAAAAAAACGCTAGTTCTAGAATATCCATCCACAGCCCCAGCCCATTCCAGTTCCCAGGGAATTTGATCGTAAAAACCCTTCATAATCCATGTCCCCCATGGAACTTCTAAGGCGACCTTTAGAAGAATAATTCCCCATAGGTTGTTGATCAAATGCATGCTTTGAAGGACATAATAAATGGCTACCAAAAGAGAAACGGATGGAAAAGCGTGTAAAACCAGTATCCCTTTTAAAATTGGAACCCTTGCTTTGAACTTAAATCTTGAAAGTGCATAGCCTGCAAAACTCGTGAAGAAAAGCTCACTGAGCATAACCATCACGGCAACGAAAAGGGTGTTCAAAGTAATGCCCCAGATGTTTGGATATCCCTGAACGGATTGCCATAGAAATCTCCAATTATGGAGTGTGAATTTAGTCGGAATTATTCCATATTTCATTCCTTCAGAAAAAGAACTGACCAAAAGCCATAAGTAACTTAAAAATATTGGAAGGCTTACAGTTATTAAGATGGCGTATATAATGAGAAATGTTATTTTTTCCTTTTTCCTTTGATAAAAGGATATTTCATACGTTCGTTTTTCAGTGTCAGCCATTAGGCATCAACCTCCATTCGAGGTTCTTCTATCATTTCCTCAAATTTAAATACTTTAAGATACACGATCGACGCTATAGTTCCGATAACGACTAACACAAGCGAAAGGGCTGCACCAAATCCAAATCTAAAATTCTCGAAAGCATTGTGATAGGTGTACAAAGCCCACACCTCAGTAGAAAAAACTGGTCCTCCATCGGTAAGCAGCAGTATATACTCAAAAGATGTAAGCAAAGAGAGCGTTTGATAAGCCGTTGTAAAAAGGATTTGCCATTTGAGGAGAGGTAAAATGACTTTCCTCACTTTGAAAAACCAGCCTGCCCCGTCGACACTCGCAGCATAAAGATAATCCTTTGGAATTGATTTGATTGCAGAAGTGAATAAAATCATTCCAAACGAAGCTCCCACGAAACCATTGGCAATAATGATTATTAGCATGGGATGAGCACTTAAAAAATTTATTGGTTGCGTGTCGCCAAACAATAATTTCCTAAAACTGTTGATCAGCCCATAATTCGTTGGATCGAAAACCCAAAGCCATAAAAGTGAGTAGACAACCGACGGAGTTAACCTTGGCAGCATCCATATCAATCGAAAAAACGTTGCACCCTTCTCATCCACACTCGTGGTTAAAAGCGATAAGATCAGTGCCAAACCCACATTAAAAAACGCCAACGTAAATACCACATAAATCACCGTGTTCTTTATCACGAAAGTGATCATAAAATCTTGAAACATATCTATGAAATTCTGAACTCCTACAAAATCCCAGTTGAAATTGTAATCCATACTTGTTAAAGAAAGGATCACTGTCAACACTGCTGGAATTAAGAAAAAAATAACTGCCAACACCAGTCCTGGCAAAAGAAAAAGTAACAGTGTCAAACGCGTTTTTCTCTTAGAATGCTTTTGAGGAGTTAAAATCTGTTCTGCCATAATTAACAAGTGTAAATTACCACTCTTCCTCCCTTCCTTTTGACTTTAAATGATCCCGCGCTTGCAGCGCGGGATCATTCGTATTCACTTCTTTATCACGACGTCACTCTTGAGATTGGTTCTCAATCTTTGTTCTACCCATTTGACGGCAAATTCTGGTGACATCTTTCCGGATTCAAGCCCTGAGAGGGCGTCAAATATGATCTTGTTGTATTCGTTGAATCTGTCATTATTTGGAATGAACGTCGTGTACGGAAGAAGTTTTGCCGCTGCACTCAAAAACTCATCATCTTTGTACATAGGCACTTCCAATTCCTCATATCTTATAGCAAGGTGTCCACTGTTCACAGCGTGAATGGCATTGAGCCTTGGATCAGATGCCAAAGTAATGAGAAGCGTCGCAAGTTCCGGATGTTTTGACTTGGAAGTTACCATGTAAGCCACAGGGTGCGACATGGTATTGCCGGGTTTTCCCTTTACAGCACTTGGAATAAGAGAAAACGCAAATTTCTTCTTTATATCCTCATCCGTATACTTGAACATACTCTTCCATTCAGCAACATTCCATGTTCCACCCATGTAGAAAAGCACATTTCCTTCTGGACCTGCAAAGGATTTATGTACCGAGTTCCAAGGTGTACCGATCAACGTCTTGGGAGTTATCTTGTATGTATTGCTGATATCGTAGAAGAATTTAAATGCCTTCAAATAATTTGGTTCGTCAAAAACCAATTTGTTCGTGGCCGGATCGTAGTATTGAACTCCAAAAGAGTTGAAGAGTTGAAAGTAATCAACTCCAACTTTTGGTCTGTGCCAGAGTCCCCACTTTACAACTCCAGCCTTTATGGCTTTTTGAGATATTCTCACAACGTCGTCTAAAGTGTATTCACCAGTGTTGAATTTATTCATCATGTCGCTTATCTCTTTTTCTGTGTATCCCATCTCAAGGAGTTTATCTTTCCTGACAAAAAAAGGTCTCGCTTCAGTGTCCTGCGGGATGCCGTAAATTTTCCCTTTGAATTTCATGGCATTCCATAAAGATGGAATTATGTCGTAGAGTCCCATATTCCAAAATTCCTTTATGTACTTATCCAATGGAGCAAGGTAACCAGCTTTTGCCCACATTCCTATATCATCATGACCACTGGTGATGATGTCAAGTTGTTGCTCGGGAGATCTAAATGCTATTAAAGCTCTTTGTTTGTAAGAAGACCAGTCTGTGGAATCAAAAGAAGACACCAGTTCAACTCTCACATCCGAACCAGACACCTTTAAAATCTGGTTAAGCATTTCCGCTGCTTTGTCCAAATTGACTTTCCTGTTTATGGACGGATCATCCGGGCCAATAGTCCACGCTACGAGTTTGATCGTTTGAACTGCGAAAACTGAACCAACGATCACAGACAGTAATAGAAATAGCAATGTTACTTTTTTCATGCCTTTCCCTCCTTTTTTTGTTTATCCATGTTAAACATGGATGAAATCCATTTCTTAAACTCTAAGGTCGTTCACCTTAACCACTTTTTCCTCTTTTGCGGATTTTGTTGCGGCTTCCGCAATGAGAATAGCCTTGTAGCCATCTTCAGGAGTGACTGCCGGCATTTGATCCTCAAAAAGGCATCTAACGAAATCTCTCATCTCTTCTTCAAACGACTTAGGATATCTGCTTTGAAAATCATGTAGTGGTTTGTCAAATATGACGCATTTGTCATTTTTCACTTCAACATTAGTTTCTCGATCGTTCGATATAGCAACGCTTCCTTCAGATCCAAAAACTTCCACTCGCTGATCATAGCCATAAACAGCCTGTCTGCTACTGTCAATCACGGCCAATGCTCCTGAATCCATTTTCAACACAGCAAACGCCGTATCAAAATCTCCAGCATCTTTAATCCTTGGATCCCAAAGGGCATTTCCACCTGCGTAAACTTCTTCAACTTCCGCACCTGTTATGAATCTAATGTTATCAAACTCATGAATGAAGAAATCAAAAAAGATTCCTCCTGATTTTTTCACGAAGTCTATGTTGGGAAGAGAAGGATCGCGAGTTGTCGTTCTAATGAGATGCGGTTTGCCGATTTTACCAGAGAGCACAACATCATGAACTTTCCTGTAATTGTGATCAAATCGTCTGTTGAAGGCAACTTGCACTTTCACTGTTGAAGTTTTAAGAAAGTCTAAGAGTTTTTTTGCAGATGTCAAGTCATGGCTCAAAGGCTTTTCAGTAAACACGTGTTTCCCAGCTTCAACAGCAGTGGTGATCATTTCCGCATGAAAAGTAGTTGGTGAAGTGATCACGACGGCATCTATTTCTGGATCATCGATGACAGTATGCCAGTCAGGCACGATTTCCAGAGTTTCTAAGCTGTTTGCCCATTTTTTGGTGTCTTCTATTCTCGGATCTGCAATGGTCTTGACCTTAACATTCTGTATTTTCAAAAGATTCATCGTGTGGATCTTTCCAAGTCTGCCAGCACCGATCACACCAAAATTTATCGCCCGCATCAACTTATCACTTCTTCAATCTTTACCGCCCGTTTTTCCTTTGCCGATTTGCCCGCTGCTACTGCTATGGCCATCGCTTGAAAACCATCCTCTCCCGTAACCAACGGATTTTTGCCTTCTTTCACACAATCTATGAAGTCTTTCATCTCACTTGCGAAAGATTCTTTGTAACGCTCGAGGAAGAAATAAAGTGGCTTGTCCGTGCAAACACTATCCTTTGTGCTTACAACAACATTTGTAGGTCGATCGTTGTAAGCCAAGGCACTTCCTTTAGTTCCAAATACTTCAACACGTTGATCGTAGCCGTAAACAGCTTTCCTACTGTTGTCTATCATACAAATCGCACCGTTTTCAAATTTCAGCACGCTCACAGCTGTATCATAATCCCCTGCTTCTCCAATCTTTGGATCCACAAGCACATTTCCTACGGCATAGACCTCTGTTACCTCACTTCCCGTTAGATAACGAGCCATATCAAAATCATGAATTGCCATATCCGCAAAAATGCCTCCTGAACCCTTCACATATTCTAAGGAAGGAGGGGCTGGATCGCGTGACGTGATATTCACGATATGAACATTCCCTATTTGATCCTTTTCAACGAGCTTTCTGATTTTCCAAAAATTATGATCGAATCTGCGATTAAAGCCTATTTGAAGTTTTACACCAGCTTCTTTTGTTTTTCTCAATGCCGTTTCAATCTTGTTCAAATCTCGATCAATGGGTTTCTCACAGAAAATATCTTTGCCTGCTTCAGATGATTCTATGATGAGGTCTGCATGCGTATCTGTTGGAGAACATATAATTATGGCGTCTACATTTGGATCATGAATGGCAATCTCTGGGTCTGAAACGATTCTTTCTACCCTTAAATTCTTAGTCCACTCTTTAGCATCGTTAATCCGTATATCCACAACGTAAGCTACTTCAACATTTGGTATTTTTAACAGATTTTCTATGTGGATTTTTCCAATACGTCCTGCACCGATCACAGCCACACGAACTTCATTCTTTTTTGCCATGATAGCTCTCCTTCCTAAAGTTTCGCTTTTTCCCGCAAATATTCTCTTGCTTTTTTTGCATATTCAAGAGGTGGTGCCATCTTGGGATCCTGTTCCGCTTCAACTATTATCCAACCTTTGTAATCTATATTGTTCAGAGCGTTGATAATCGGAACAAAATCGATCATGCCGTCTCCTGGAACCGTGAAAACACCAAGCTTGACAGATTTCAAGAAACTCATGTCTTCCTGGATAGATTTTTTCATGATCTCTTTTCGAATATCTTTGAAGTGAACATGTTTCACACGATCGCCAAACTTCTTGATGAGTTCCACTGGATCGCCACCAGCAAAGACCATATGACCTGTGTCAACAAGAAGGCTTACAAGTTTTGGATCGGTAAGCTCCATTAGTTTTGTTATCTCCTCAAACGTCTGAACACCTGTGCCCATATGATGATGGTAAACGATCTTCATATCCTTTTCAGCTGCGAGTTTTCCAAGTTCGTGAAGACCGTTAACAAGTTTTTCCCATTCTTCTTCGCTAAAAACGGGTTTATTACTGTGTAAAGGTGTTTCTATCTTCCCTTGAACTGATCTTCCGCTTTCGGAAACAACGATAACTTTAGATCCCATAGCATGGAGAAAATCCCGGTGTTTCACAAATCTTTCAATGGTTTTCTCAGCCTCATTGACAGTGAAAAAAGAGCTAAACCATGCACTTGCGATTTTTAAATTCCTTAACCCCAGATATTTCTTCAAAGTGGCTGGATCGCGTGGAAACTTGTTGCCAACTTCACATCCTTCGAAGCCAGCCAAAGCCATTTCATCTATGCACTGTTCGAATGGAATGTCTCCTCCCAACTCCGGCATATCATCATTTGTCCAAGCTATTGGAGCAATTCCGAGTTTTACCTCTCCTTTTTTTATCATTCAGCGCCCTCCTTATTTACCATTTTTTGGCATTCTTCAAAAAATAGTCATGATCTCTTTTGTAAGCTTCTATCACATTTGGATTCTCAGATACCTCAGCAACGCCAACTCTCCACCAAGATCCATATCCTCCTGATTGTGTGCCTGGTTTAACCTTGACATCTATGATGGTGCTGTTTTTTTCTTTCCTTGAATCTTTCAAGGCTCTTTTGAGTTCCTCTAAAGTTTTCACAATATATCCTTTTGCTCCAAGACTACGAGCTATACCAGCAAAATCTATTTTCATATAATTTCCGTCCAACTTTCCACTTCCTGTGGATCTGTATCTTAATTCATTCCCAAATCCCTTGGTGCTTCCATGCCCTTTCTGGAGACTGTTGATGCTTTGAAATCCACCATTATCAAAAAGAATTATATTGATCTTGAGACTTTCTTGAAGACTTGTAATCAATTCTGAATGGAGCATGAGAAAACTTCCATCGCTTAAAAGTGCGTAAACTTCTTTTTCCGGTTCCGCCATTTTTGCGCCAAAAGCGCCTGCTATCTCATAACCCATACACGAAAATCCATACTCCATATGGTATGTCTTAACACCTTTGCATTTCCACAATTTGTGAAGATCACCAGGTAAACTTCCTGCAGCGGCGACTACGATATCATTTTCGGTGGCAAATTCGTTCACAAGGCCCAGAGCAGCGGTTTGCACGATACCGTCCGTAGATTTGAGAGAATAAACTCTATCTGCTTCCTTATTCCATTCATTCTTGAGTTCATGCAAGTACGCTTTCTTATAAGAAGAGCTGTATTTTTTTTCCTTCAACGTATTGGTTAATTCTTTCAAAGCGAGTTTGGCATCTGCTTGAAGAAAAATTGAATCCATCTTTAGACCATCGAAAGCACTCACGTTGATATTTAAAATACTAACATTTGGGTTTTGAAATGCAGTCTTGGAAGCTGTAGGAAAGTCCATTAGCCGCGTTCCAATTGCTAATATAAGATCTGCATTCTTGGCTAATTTGTTGGCAGCAAGCGTTCCCGTCGTTCCAACTCCTCCCATATTAAGAGGATGTTTCCATGTCATCACACCCTTTCCGGCCTGGGTAACGGATACAGGTATGTTAAAAGCCTCTGAAAATTCTTTAAGCTCTTCAACGGCTAATGAATAATGAACTCCTCCACCGGCTATTATCAAAGGGGTTTTGCTTTTCGAAATCAATTCTGCTGCTCTTTGTAGGTCAAGAGTGTAGGGAGGTCTTCTGTTTATGTGATGGATTCTTTTTTCAAAGAAGTTTACGGGGAAGTCATACGCTTCCCCCTGAACATCTTGAGGAAGGGAAAGGGTAACCGCTCCGGTTTCCACAGGATCGGTCAAAACTCTCATGGCGTTTAAAACGGCGGAGATAAGCTGCTCAGGTCTTTCAATTCTGTCCCAATACCTACTTACAGCTTTAAACGCATCGTTTGCATTTAGCTTGGGATTGTAAGGCATTTCAATTTGTTGAAGAACAGGATCAGGTTGTCTATCGGCAAATGTATCTCCCGGAAGGAGCAAAACTGGAATTCTGTTTACGGTTGCAGTTGCCGCTCCTACGACCATATTCAAAGCTCCCGGACCTACGGAGCTTGTACAAGCAAAAATTTCCAACCTGTTTTTTTGCTTGGAAAACGCCGTTGCCGCATGTACAATACCCTGCTCGTTGTGCCCTTGAATAAATTTCAATGAAAGATCATTCATGTTTTCGAGTGCTTCACCAATTCCAAGAAGATTTCCATGCCCAAATATCCCATAGACCCCTTTGACGAACTTGTGTTCCACGTCATCTAATTCCACATATTGCACATCTAAAAATTTCAGCAAAGCTTGGGCAGTTGTCAACCGAATGGTTTTTCCCATATCACTCACCTCTATTTGGCCAAATAGGCGCACTTTCATTCATCATCCATTTATGTTCGGGGACAAAAGTAGGAGTTATGTATGGATTGTCTTTTAAGTGCCTTATTGTCCATATGTAGTACATGGCGTATCCAGGAGCCGAAACTTGAGGGTGAACCTTATCATTCAATATTTTTATCGTGTCACCATCTTCGACCTTGAACGCATCCTCTCCAAGTAAGGCAAAACCAAAGCCTTGTTTGGGAAGAAAGCGATAATGATATATCTCGGGTTGTGGGTGATGATGTGGAGGATAACTCGACCATTTACCAGGGTAATTCACGACCTCACCAAGTACAAGGTTGGCATCTTTTGAATTGCTCTTATCGAAGATGGTTCTCACGATGCGAGTCGATGTTTCTTGCATAGTACCTTTTCCGCGATACTCATTTTCGACGTCTTGTTGGGTGTAAAACTCGGAGGAGAACGTATTATCATTAGTTGTGCTTACAATTGTAACTTCGCAATCTGTGCGTGCGGATATCGCCACACTTACTCCTTTAGGAACGTGAAGACATGATGGCCCTTCATCAAAAAGGGAGTCTCTTTTTGCTTCTTCTTTTTTCCCTTCAAAAGAAAAATAAACTTGACCTTTCATCAAAAGAAACGCGCGCTCCTTTTCAAGGTTGCTTTCATAACTTTTTCCCTTTTCAAGACGCAATATCCCAAAATCCATCATCGTATTGTTAGAAGATTCTCCCTCTTTAGTTATGGGGTTATATCCCACTTCTTTTTCTTTTTCTTTGAGCAAGAACATAAAATTCGCCTCCCAGAGCTACTACTTTCCAGCCTTTTCCTTCATCTTGTTTCTTATCGCTTCGCCAACTTCCTGAGTAGTTGAATTTCCTCCAAGATCGGGCGTTAAATATTTTCCTTCTTCTGTAACGCCTTCTATTGATTCAAATACAAGCTTTGCACTTTCTTTTTCTCCCAAAAAATCCAGCATCATGGAAGCTGCCCAGATTGCGCCAATAGGATTAGCTATGCCCTTACCTGCTATATCGGGGGCCGATCCACCTATAGGCTCAAACATGGAAGGATATCTTTTCTCAGGATTTATATTTCCACCCGCGGCCATGCCGATTCCTCCCTGTATTGTTGCTCCCAAATCTGTCAATATGTCTCCAAAAAGGTTAGAACCAACGATTACATCTATCTGCTCAGGATGGAGTATGAAATATCCTGTCACGGCGTCAATGTGCATGTGACTAATGCTAACGTCTGGATAATCTTTTGAAACGTTTTTAAACACCTCGTCCCAAAACACCATGCTGTAATTGAGAGCGTTAGATTTTGTAACGGACATGAGGTTCTTTTTCCTTTTCCTTGACAACTCAAATGCATATCTCATAATGCGTTCTGTGCCTTTACGGGTGAATATCGATGTCTGAATCGCGACTTCAGAAGGAGTGTTTTTGTGCAAACGCCCCCCCGCACCTGAATATTCTCCCTCAACATTTTCCCTCACAAACACAAAATCAACATCTTCTGGCTTTTTTCTTAAAGGTCCTTGAATTCCCTTTAGCAACTTCACTGGCCTCAAATTCACATATTCGTCGAATTCAAATCTTATTGGTAAGAGCAATCCCCACAATGATATGTGATCGGGTACCCCGGGAAATCCTACTGCTCCCATGTATATGGCATCATGATCACTCAAAATCTTTATGCCGTCGTCTGGCATCATCTTTCCTGTTTCCGTATAATACTTGCAACTCCATGGTAAATGAGAGTACTCAACTTCGAAGCCACTGTCAAGCTCTTTTGCCGTTTCAATGACTTTTACACCCTCATTGATCTCATCTACTCCTATCCCATCTCCAGGGATCAGTGCTATTTTGTACTTGTTCATATTCAAGCCCTCTTTCTTTTCAAAACTTTCTCAGCACTTTTAACTATATCTTCAGCTGTAAGACCAAACCTTTTCTTCAAATAACTCACATCCCCAACTTCTCCAAATTGATCGTGTACTCCCACTCTCTCCATAGGCACAGGAACGTTTTCAACCAATACCTCGGATACTCCCGATCCGAGACCATTTATGAAATTATGATTCTCGGCAGTAACGATAGCCCCAGTTTCTTCCGCACATCTCACGATCAGTTCTTTATCTATGGGTTTCAGAGTAAACACATCTACTACCCTTGCATTCACACCTTTTTGTTCAAGCATCTTGGACGCTTTCAACGATTCTGCAACCATCATTCCGCTCGCGATAATGGTTAGATCCTTACCATCTCTCAAGGTAATTCCCTTCCCAATTTCGAATGTACTTCCTTCTTCATATATTTTGACAGGTTTTTTTCTGAAAACTCTCACAAAAAAAGGGCCGTAAGTGTACGCAATTTGACTAACGAGAGCTTTCATCATAACGCTATCAGTTGGTTCTATGACAGTCATTGTGGGAATTTCACGCATTATGCCCATATCTCCAAAGGACATATGAGTTCCTCCATTGTAAGCGGCCATTACGCCAGGATCGGTAGCCACAACCTTCACGTTTAACTTAGCGTAAGCAACTGAAATGTAAATTTGATCCAGATCTCTTCTTGCCGCAAAACATGTAAAGGTATGTGCAAATGGTATTTTCCCAGTTGCTGAGAGGCCGGCAGCAAGACCTATCATGTTGGCTTCTTGAACTCCCACATTTATTCCACGTTGAGGAAAAGCCTCTTTGAATTTGTATGTGTTGTTGGAGTGCATCAGGTCCGCATCCAGCACAACTACTCTCTCATCTTCTTTGGCTATTCTTATCAATTCGTTTATGTAAGCATCTCTCATCTCAATCTCATCAGTTATCATTTCGCTTGCGATCTTAACCGTCATGACAATTCTCCTTCTTTCTCATGAAAGTTTCTTTCAAGCTCTTCGATCGCGTCTTTTACTTGTTCTTTTGTAAAATGCATATGGTGGTTAAGCTCAACGCCTTCGGCAAAATTGCACCCTTTTCCTTTGATGGTGTGCATAACAACAACATGACTCTTGTTTTTCACTGTTTTCGCATTTTGAATGGCCGTGTAGATATCGTTTACGTTATGCCCATCCACTTCCTGTGTGTGCCATCCAAATTCTTCCCATTTCTTGCTGAGATCTCCGAGAGAGTTTATATCATCAACGTAGCCATCCAGCTGTTGCCTGTTGTAATCCACAAAGACGATCAAATTATCTAAATTGGCATTACCACCATAAAGAGCCGCTTCCCAAACTTGACCTTCTTGAGACTCACCATCTCCGATTATGATGTAAACATAATTCTTCTTGTTATCCATTTT
>CAYYEU010000027.1:0-12699 GCA_964470975.1 uncultured Mesoaciditoga sp.
TCGTTCGCGATTAACGGTATCTTGATATAAAACATCACCGAAAGTTACATTTCTCATTGTGTAACATCAATGCACACATCGATTTAAACAACTTTAACATATTATCACATCAAATGTCAACTTTCTTTGTCACAAAAATTGCCGAATTCACAGGTCTTACCAAACCAGCTGATGTGTCGTCCGAGGCACAAGGATATGAAATCTCAAAAAATTCGTTTTTATAAATAAGTCCAAGGCAAGAGGACGCTCCTCCATCTAAATTCATCACATCTTTTAAATCTCCAATTTCGTTTTTCAGTATCTCAACTGCTTCGTCAAATCTTATTCCTTTACTTTCTTTGGTTCTTCCAGAAAAGGTAAATGCAAAAAATCCGCCATTTTTGTCAGTCCCAACAAGTGTCCTTGGACCTCTGACCCACTCTTGAACCTGCGTTTCTTGCGTTTGCATAGAAAGTGGATGAAACCAACCTTCTTTTGCAAAAGACTTGAAAGCCTTGTTTGAGTTTTCAACAAGGTTTTTTCCATTTTGAACGAGCAACGATCCTCCTCCAAAAGCCCAAAGGCAATTTTTGTCATCGTTAAGATTCACGGAAATATCGTAATTGCCGACTTTGAAATATCCATCTTCAATTTCTGAAACGTCAACAACTTTTGCGAACTCGCTGAACATCTTCCCATTCAAGGAAACAACCACGCCTAATGAGGGTTGTTTTACCGCTCCACGCCTGATACAAACAATTTTGTTGTTTACCAAAACTATGTTGTACCTCTCGTGGCCTACTTCCATTGTGAAATGCATAAAATCTATTTTTTCCTTTGACAATTTCTCATTGTCCATGTACGGTGTGAAAATGACGATATCTTTATCTTGATCCGTTGAATTCACATCTTCATCGTGCCATTTCAAATCTATACCGTTGATCGCCAAAGTACCGCCGCCAAGCTTTTTGCGATGAATGGATATCTTTCCATCATTTGTGCATTCAATAGATGCTTTGTTGTAGAGAGGGAAAGTTGTGAAGTTATCTTCGTGAATGTAATCTACAAAGAAGTTCTCGAAATTCAACCTTTCGTTCTCGTCTCGCAACTCATTGTACAAACGAATGATATTTGGTGTCGCGAAGTAAAGAAAATTAAAGTACAATCCACTCTCTTTTAAAAACCCTTTTTTTAGCATATCTCTTACGTACAACAGATCGCTGTTAAAATCTTGAGCGAGTGTGGGTAGAATGTTTACCTTTGAAGTGTTTTTAAAGTGAATTCCTCTAACGAGAACGGCATTTTGACTTTGTTCCGGAATGTACTCAGTTTTGCTCAAATTATCTAAAGAATAATAAGAATTAATGTAAGTCGCGTCCAGTTCCGATAAAAATTGTTTCATCACTTTTGACAGATTTTCGTCTTTTTCAAGGAGTATCTGAGAGAAGGAACTGGATTTGATATCAAATTCCATGAAACTGTCAGGATCGTATGTGATGGAGTAGAAATTCATGTAATGTCCTTTGTATCCCCTTATATGGTAGTGATACAACGAGCCTATGGTTCTTTCAATGCCGGAATATCTGTCAGTTATAACGCTTCCACCTTCTACATGCGCTATGGCAAATGGGATCGTTTTAGATGAATTCATGTACAAGTTTGTGTATCTTCGAGCTTTAACGCTTTCCACTTTTGATAAGATGTAATAGCTGAATAATGCCCCATCAAGTGTTAACATCATATTTTCATCGAGCCCAACTACCACTTTGGAATTCCTATTTTCAGCAGGCAGTACCCATTGCAAGCTTTTATCTGTAAGATCTATTCCGTAAGAGGTTGAAGAGTAAACATGGAATTTGTAGCGGGAAGGATCAGCATGTTTCTCGAAAAACTCAATGTCGATATAACCAGGCTCTCCGTCAACAGGATCATTTTTCAATAAAATCTCGACACTTTTGTTCTTCAAATACTTTTCTGAGAAAGCAAGCAAGGAAGGTAATTGTTTGTAGTTTCCAGGAATGAAGATCACCTCGTCAAACACTTTAAAGTCATCCAACAATTGCTTAATACTATTTATTGGGCTTGTCGATTCTCTCTTGTCTTTTTCTACGTCGTAATATATCATTTCCATTATCAGATCATCTGGCGTTTGAAATTCATCAACCTTAGACATAATTTGCTCAAGATCGCTTTTTCTCTTATTTCTAAGATATTTCTTTATCTTGACGTCAAAAAGATCTTTTTTTAGAATGTACACGGCGTAGTACAATTGCTCATCAGTTAGATGGTCAAGAAAATCAAAGTCCTCGAACATACCTCTCAATTTCTCGTAGTAAGACAAATATACAGATTCCTTCAAAAGCCCTTTTTCATATAAATGATCCATAAAGGAGTCTTTGAAAATGCTCATGCCTTTTCCCTTGGCAATGTACAGGGCTTTGTATATGTACTTTTGGTGTTGTATGTACCCTTTTAATTCACTTCTCCTATACCCTCCAGGAATGTAATTATGACTAAAAATCACAAGTCAAGCCTCCTTCTCTAAATAATAATATAATTATTCATATAATATTAAGACATTCTGTAGTTAGAAAATGTTCGAACCGTCTAAAAATTCTGTTTCTTAGATTTCACGATTTTTTGCAAGATGCCAGATTATATCATTGACTCCCTGCATTTTGGCAGGGAGTCAATGATAAAGAAGAAAAAGGGGGTAAAGAGTTTCTCTCCGCTCACTTATGAATCTTGTTGTAATATTCTCGTATTGCTTCTTCTTTCATTTTCAAGATCTTATTTGTTATAACTGGCTTATACGTATCGTCTATCCATGAACTGATGCGAACCGTTTTCCCATAACTGTGACCTGCCTGAACGGCGAAAGCAATTGGCGATGTTGAGCCTCCGTTGTAGCCGTAGTAGCCATAAAAATCTCCAGCACCAATGCTGTTGGAATGATCAAAGTCTTGCCAGGCAAATAGCTTTATGGTCGCAGGTGGGACGCTATCAAGCAGATATGAGCCATCATCATTTGCACTTGTTATTTGAAGGATCTTGTTGTTACTCTCATCGTAAGCCCATATGATCAGAGGTTCCCAAGAGCTTGTGTAAGTAAGGGCCGCATAAGCGTTGATTAGGCCGTAGCCATAATACGAATCTTTCCCAGATAATCCCAAGTCGATTGCCGTGTTGTGAAGTATGGATCTTATGAGAGAGTTACCGGTGATGCCCTTGGAAAGCATTAAAGCAGCCAAGGCGGAAACATGGGGACATGCCATGGATGTTCCTTGCATGTACTTGTAAGTATGAGAATACGTGGATGTAGCGTAATATGTGCTGTACACACCATACGGATCTCCTTCGTAACTCATTTCACCCCCAGGAGCTACAAGTTCGAGAGCGCTGTTGTAATTTGAATAATACGCTTTTGTGTTATCTCGAGCCACAGCTCCCACTGAAATCACGTAACTCGTGTAAGCGGCTGGGTAGAGAAGATAGTTTGCGTTACCGTTGCCCGCTGCGGCTACTGAAAGTACGTTGTTGAAATAGGCATATCTTACCGCGTTGTAAAGTGTTGAAGATGGTGAACTTCCTCCGAGGCTCATGTTTATAACTTTCGCACTGTGCTCAACGGCGTATACAATACCCTTTGCTATGTTGGAATATGTTCCCTTTCCCTTTTCATTAAGAACGCGAACAGACATTATTTTCGTTGAGTAAGAGCCTCCCCAATTCACTCCGGCCACTCCTTGCGAGTTGTTCGTTTCCGCAGCTATTATGCCAGCCACGTGTGTGCCATGACCTCTTTTGTCAAACGGGTAGATATCGTTATCAACGAAATCGTATCCTCGACCACTCATTATCGCCGAATTCAAATCGGGATGATTGTAGTCTACACCACTATCAACCACGGCAACGATGATGGCAGTATTGCCTTTCTCCACATTCCACGCCGATGGCATGTGAATATTTGGAAGGTTCCATTGATTGGAATAATACGAATCGTTGGGTGTTATCAATTCGCTTGCAATGTAATTCGGTTCAGCATATTCAACGTTTGAAAGGTTTGAAAAGAACTCAACGGCTTTCTCTACTGAAACTCCATCAACTTTTAGCAACGTAAAGCCGAATTGCCCATCCTTAGAAGAGAAGTCCTCTTTTACTTCAAATTTAAAGGGAATTTTCACATTTGACAAGGCATTTTGAGCGGGTTGAATGGACTTGAAAGAAACTATCACTTCGTTTGGAACGTATTCAGTTTGAGAAGAGACAGTACTCAATGATGCTTTGCCCATGCCAACGCTTGATATAAATGAAGATTGTCCCGTATACGTGTAAACCCTTCCACTTACTTTTGCGGGACTTTTTGTGGTAACCGACACAGTATCACTCCATGTTACACCAAAGTTGTTGTACGCACCTACTTTGTAATAATATTTGGTGTTGGAGTTCAAATTCGTATCGGAATCAGTGTAAGATGTCGTGTTTTGGGAGAGAGTCTTAATATCTGTATAGTTTGTTCCGTCCACGCTTCGAGATACCTTATATCCATCTTCGTTTGTGGCGTTGTCTTGCCAATTCAAAGTTACAGACTTATAACCCGCAGTTGCAGTAAGGTCTGTTGGCTTTGATGGCCCAAACAAAAAACATGAGGACAAAACGAGCGATACAATCATCACTGTACCAAAAAAGATCACCTTCTTATACATTAGGCTTTCCTCCTTTCATATAAACTTGTTTGTTTTTACTTAGCGTGACTCGTGCCAAAGCAAAATGTATGTGGCATTTTACTGAACATATCGTTTACGATTACCACTCATCGAAAAATAAGATAATTCATGAGGTCTTTTTATTGGAAAGAACTTTCCAAGAGATGTTCTTGCTTTCCAAACGCAGAAAGAGCTTTCTACATTTGGAACAACGTTTAAAGTACACCCGCGGCACTTGACATTACGCTTGAGTAATGTTAACGTAACTTGTGACATGTTTTTTTGTTGTAACAGCTGTCAAGGGGGGATGGTTTTCATGGCTTGCTACGCACACCTTAAGAGAAATGAAAAAGTGGTCGTTAAGCAGGAACTTGAGGAACACTTGAAGAACGTCGCAAAATTGGCAAAAAGCTTTTCTGAAAACTTTGAAGCGCAAGATTGGGGGTATTTGGCGGGACTTTGGCACGATATTGGTAAATATTCCAACAGATTTCAAGAAAAATTGAAGCGTGCGGAAATGGGAGAAGCGGATATAAGAGTCGATCACTCTACCTATGGCGCCAAATTGGTTTTCGAAAAGGAAAAAGGGATAGGCAAATTCATTGCCTACTGCATTGCAGGTCACCATGCAGGCTTGCCAAACGCCACGGGCGGCCCTTCATCATTAAATGAGAGGTTGCATAAAGAATTAGAACCGTTAAATTTAGATAAAATTCCCAAACAAATTTTGTCCTACTCAAAATTGGAAGCAGATTTCCTTCGCAAATGGTTTAAAAACGCGTCAGATAGGCAAAGAGCGTTCGGTTATTCATTTTTCATTCGAATGCTTTTTTCTTCCCTTGTAGATGCCGATTTCTTAGACACAGAAAAATTCATGGCACCAGAAAGAGCCCTCAAGAGATCTTTTTATCCTTCTCTTGAGGAACTGCGAAACATCTTTCAAAAAAGGATGAAAAAGTTCCAGGAAAAGAAACTCTTAGAAAACGAAAATTTGAACAAAATTCGCAACAAAATATACCAAGAGTGCATCAGCGCTGCACAAAAAAAACCAGGCTTCTTTTCTCTCACTGTTCCAACTGGCGGAGGGAAAACTTTGTCATCTCTTGCTTTTGCGTTTGAACATGCAAAGGAATATGACCTAGAGCGCATTATTTATGTGATTCCATACACCAGCATAATAGAGCAAAATGCAGAAATTTTCCGTGACTTTTTGGGTGAAAGTTCCGTAATCGAACACCATTCCAATTACGTTCAAAGGGAACCTGAAGGCGATGAAGAAGAGGCAAGAATGCTCGCCACAGAAAATTGGGATGCTTCGATCATTGTCACCACAAATGTTCAATTTTTCGAATCGCTCTTCTCCAACAGAACTTCACGAGCCAGAAAATTGCATAACATATCCAAGAGCGTTATCATTCTTGATGAAGCTCAAATGATGCCAATCGATTATCTTCTTCCATCGTTGGAAGCATTAAGAGAGTTAGTAACACATTATTCTTCAACGGTCGTGTTATGTACGGCAACTCAACCTGCTTTGAACAAGTGTGGAAACTTTCCGGGTTTGGAGAATGTTAGAGAAATAGTTTCTAATCCCAAAAAACTTTCAACGAATTTGAAACGCGTTCATGAAAAATATATTGGTGAAATCAATCAAGAGGGACTAACAAAAAAATTGGCGTTAGAAAAACAAGTGCTGTGTGTGGTCAACAGCAGAAGAGATGCTTTAGAGCTTTACAAAGGTATTGAGGACGAAAAAGGAGATTCGCAAGGGGACTACCACCTTAGTGCTTTGATGTGTCCAGAGCACAGAAGCAAAATTTTGCTGAAGATAAAAGAAGAATTGAAATCTCAGAGAATTTGTAGAGTAGTCAGCACTCAACTTATAGAGGCTGGTGTGGATGTGGATTTCCCGGTTGTTTACAGAAGCTTGGCAGGCCTTGACTCAATCGCTCAAGCGGCTGGTCGATGCAACAGAGAGGGTAAAATGAAATACGGGAAATTGTTCGTTTTCAAACCTTCAAAGGGAATTCCTCCAATTGCAGATTTTCGTTCAAGAGCAGAAGAAGCTGAAGCTATCATTCAGAAAAACAAGAATAATTTTCTCTCTTTGGAATCTGTCAACAAATTTTTTGAGTCTTTCTATTGGAGAACGGGGGAAAATTTAGACAAAAAAGAGATAATTCAAGATTGTCTTCAAGGTATTGAAAATTTGGATTTTCCGTTTAAGGATATAGCCGAAAAATTCAAAATCATAGAAGATACTCAAAAAACCATCTTAATCCCATACGATGAAAAAGCCGATAATTTGATAGAGGATTTGAAATTTCACATGTCCAGAAATACTTTGAGAAAACTCCAGCGTTATGTCGTTCAAATACCTGAAAGAGTCTTCAAAGAACTTTACAATGTAGGATACATAGAATCACTTAGCAATGAATTATGGACATTGAGCGAAATCGGAATGAAAGAAGCTTACAGTGAGAAAACGGGATTGACTCTTAATACGCCTGATTTTTACCAGGCAGAGACCACAATTTTATGAAGGGGGGGGAATTTATAATATGGCTTACGGAGTGAAGATAAGAGTATGGGGAGATTACGCATGCTTTACGCGTCCAGAAATGAAAGTTGAGCGTGTAAGCTATGATGTGATAACGCCTTCAGCAGCGCGAGGAATTCTTGAATCGATTTACTGGAAACCATCGATACGATGGCAAGTAGATCGTATTCACGTGTTGAATCCAATTCGCTTTATCAACGTAAGGAGGAATGAATTAGAAAAAAAGATCTCTGTTGGGAATATCAAAAAAGCGATGAATGATCCTCATTCTCGACTTGAAACATTCATCGAAGATGAACGTCAACAGCGTGCTGGTTTAGTTCTTAAAGATGTGGATTACGTGATCGAAGCACATTTTGAAGTAACTGAAAAAGCCGGTAACACGGATCCCAGCGATCTTAATCCTCAAAAGCACTACGAAATATTCACCAGACGTGCAAAAAAAGGCCAATGTTTTAATCAACCTTACTTGGGAACCCGTGAATTCTCAGCGAATTTCGAATTGATCAGTGGTGAAATTCCTGCTTCAAAGCTTCCAGAAGAGCAAAAAAACAAAGATCTCGGTTGGATGCTTTACGATATCGATTTTCACAACAACATGGAAGCGAGATTCTTCAGGTCAAGGATGAAAAACGGAACGATTGAAGTGCCAACTTATGAGGAGGTGTTTGGATGATTCTTCAAGAACTTTATTCTTATTACCAACGACTTAGTAAGGAGAAAAATTCCGGAGTGGCACCTCCAGGCTATTCAAGTGAAAAGATTCATTTTGCTCTTGTCATAAATAAAGAGGGTGAAGTAACTCGTGTTATGGATCTTAGAGAAAGTGATGGAAAAAAGAAACGTCCAAAATCCATGATAGTTCCTAAAAAAGAAAGAACGAGAACGAGTGGAATAGACTCAAACTTTCTTTGGGACAATTCAAAATACGTTCTTGGCATAGATGTAATAGATGAAAAAATTTCTCAAAGCGCCAGAGAAAAGAAAATTCAAAAAGCACTTAAATGCTTTGAGGCTTTTAAAAATTATCATGAAGAGTTTGGGAAAAAATGTTTGGATGAGGGATTTCAAGCTTTATTAATGTTTTTAAAAAAATGGACACCAGATAAAATAGAAGATATCGATTACAAAGATGAGCTGCCGGGCTCAAACATCGTGTTCAAATTTGAAGAGGATGACCGCATATTTCTTCACGAGCGTTCGAAATTGAAAGAACTTTGGGCTAATCAAAGTCCTTCTGATGATTTGATGGCTCAGTGTTTGATCACTGGCGAGAAAAAGCCAATAGCTTTAACACACTCCTCAATTAAGGGAGTAAAGGGAGCGCAATCTTCTGGCGCTGCCATAGTTTCTTTCAACATCCCTTCATTTATTTCTTATGGCAAAAAGCAAAGTCACAACGCACCCATTAGCAAAAAGGCAGCCTTTGCCTACACAACTGCTCTTAATTACCTTCTCAGAAGGGGAAGTCGCCAAAAAATTCAAATTGGCGACGCTACAACCGTTTTTTGGTCTGAGAGAGAAACACCCCTTGAAGACGCTTTGGGATTTGCCCTCGATCCAGAAAGTGTTTCTGAAGGCGATAACAAGAAAATTTACGACTTCTTAGACTCTGTACGAAATGGGAGAAAAATCGAAGGTATAGAACCAAATGTTAAATTTTACATCTTGGGAATTTCGCCAAATGCTTCGCGCCTTTCCATTAGATTTTGGTACGCTTCAACGGTTGGCGATGTTATAAAGCATCTTGGCGAGCACTATTTAGATATGGAAATTGTACGAAATTTTCCGGAAAGGGAAAGCAGATACCCTGGTATTTTTAGGCTGCTGCGTGAAACGGCTCCACTTAGAAAATATGAAAACATCAACCCTCTTTTAGCGGGTGCTTTTACGCGTTCAATTCTAAACGGGGACCATTATCCAAGAGAAATTTTAAGCGAAACTTTGGGAAGAATCCGAGCAGATAGAGATTTGAATTACTACCGTGCGAGTTTAATAAAAGGATATCTTTCAAGAGAAAATCGGAAAAGAAAATTAAGGTGGGAGGTTAAAATGGGATTAAACACGGAATTAAAAGATGTGAGTTATCGTTTAGGAAGACTTTTTGCCGTTTTGGAGAAAGTTCAAGAAGAAGCAAATCCAGGCATCAACGCCACAATTAAAGACAGATATTTTTCGTCTGCTTCCGCTACGCCGGCTGCGGTGTTTTCACAGCTTATCAGGCTATCACAGCATCATTTGTCTAAACTTGATGGTGGACGAAAGACAAATATGGAAAAATTAATTCAAGAGATACTGAGTGATGTTGAAAGATTTCCAACACATTTAAGTTTAGAAGAACAGGGAACGTTTGCGTTGGGCTATTATCAACAGCGCAAAGATCTTTTCACTAAAAAAGAAAAGTAAGTGTGGATAGGAGGAAAATTTTATGGAAAATGGAATTAAAAACAGGTACGAGTTCGTTTATCTTTTTGACGTGGAAAATGGTAATCCTAATGGTGATCCAGATGCAGGAAACATGCCACGCATAGATCCGGAAACAAACCACGGGATTGTGACGGATGTATCCTTGAAGAGGAAAATACGAAATTACGTTGATATGAAATACGAAAACACCGCACCTTACAGAATATACATAAGGGAAAAAGCGATTTTGAACGATCTTCACAGAGAAGCTTACGCAAACATAGGGATTGAAATTTCGGAAAACGATAGTAAAAAAAGAAAAGGTTCCGGTGAAGAAGTTGAAAGAGCACGCGATTGGATGTGTAAAAATTTCTACGATGTCCGTACGTTTGGGGCGGTTATGTCAACCGGAATAAATTGCGGTCAAGTTAGAGGGCCCGTCCAAATAAACTTTGCCAAGAGTATAGAGCCTATTTTGCCTTTAGAAATAAGTATTACACGTATGGCGGTTGCCACAAGGAAAGAAGCTGAAAAGCAGCAAGGCGATAATCGTACGATGGGTCGAAAACATATAGTTCCCTATGGATTGTATAGAACTGAAGGATACGTTTCAGCTTTTCTCGCGAATCAAACCGAGTTTAGTGATGAAGACCTGGATCTTTTGTGGGAAGCCCTTATGAACATGTTTGAACACGATCACTCAGCGGCTCGCGGGAAAATGTCGGCAAGAAAGCTCATTGTCTTTAAACATGACAGTAAACTGGGAAATGCTCCTTCTCACAAACTCTTTGACGCAGTCAAAGTACAAAGAAGAACAAATTTGGAAATACCGTCTCGTAGTTTTGATGACTATGTGGTTGAAATTTCGAAAGATAATATCCCATCAGGCGTTGAAATAATAGAAAAACTCTAAAAATGTTCAGTGAATCCGATCTCATACCAATTTCGGCGTTGCAACATTTTGTGTTTTGTCCAAGACAATGTGCTTTGATTCATCTCGAGAGATCCTGGGATGAAAATGTTCTTACGGTGCAAGGCGAGAACTTGCACCGTAAGGCTCATCTTCCAGGAGTAGAAACACGTCCTAACCTGAAAAAAACATTTGACATGCCGTTACGTTCGCTAAAATTTGGAATTGTTGGAAAAGCAGACGTTATTTTGAAATTCGATGAAAAAACTTATGTTCCATTAGAGTACAAGCATGGCAAACCAAAAGTAAAGGAAATGGATACAGTTCAGGTGTGCGCTCAAGCTTTGTGCTTAGAGGAAATGAAAGGAATAACCATTGAAAAGGGATTAATTTACTATTTTGGAATAAAAAAAAGGATAGAAGTTGTCATTGATGATGCTCTAAGAGCCAAAACAATTGAGACCATTAAAGGTGTCAGAAATTTGTTTGAAAACGGCAAAACTCCATCACCGCTCTACTCTAAAAGATGCAAATCTTGTTCATTGTACGACGAATGTCTGCCAGAATTATTTCAAAAGCCAAAAAAGGTTGGAGCCTATATGTCTCGTATGCTTGAAGAAAATTCAAAAGACATAAAGAAGGAAAATCTATGAAAAGGATTTTGAACACTCTCTTTGTAACTCAACAAGAAATGTACCTTAAAAAAGAAGGCGACACGATTGTCGCTAAACTCGGAAATGAAACTAAACTTCAGCTCCCCTTAATCACTCTGTCGAACATAGTGTGTTTTGGAAATATTCGTATGAGCCCAGCTTTAATGGGACATTGTGCGGAAATGGGTGTTGGAATTAGCTTTCTAACGGAAAACGGAAGGTTTCTGGCGCGTGTTCAGGGAGCCATTTCGGGAAATGTTCTTTTAAGACGTGCTCAATACAAATTGGCAGATAATCCGATAAAGCGTGCAGAAGTGGTCAGGAATATAGTGACTGGGAAAATAGCAAATTCTCGAACCGTGATTCAAAGGTTCTTACGCGATCATGGGGAAAAAGCAAATGAAAAAAAATTAAACATGGTGATAAGAGATCTAAAAAGAAATATAGAACTTGTCCAGAAAACCAAAGACGTTGAAATACTCCGTGGAATAGAAGGAATTTCTGCGAAAATATACTTCGACATTTTTGATGATCTGATAATTTCACAAAAAAAAGCGTTCGTTTTCAAAGGCAGATCACGTCGTCCACCACTTGACAAAGTAAACGCTCTCCTTTCTTTCACTTACACGTTACTTTACAACGATATTCATTCCGCGGTAGAAATGGTTGGGCTTGATCCTCAAGTGGGATTTTTACATACAGATCGTCCGGGAAGAATGTCACTTGCTTTGGATCTGATGGAAGAATTTAGATCATTTTTTACCGATCGTCTTGTGTTATCCTTGGTGAATTTAAAAGTGGTAAAACCAAGCCAGTTTAAAATTCTTGACAATGGTGCTGTTTTGATGAATGAAGCGGCTCGTAAGAATGTCATTTTGGCTTATCAGAAAAGGAAACAAGATGTGATCACCCATCCCTTTTTGAACAAAAAAATGCACCTTGGACTGTCGTTTCACACTCAAGCTCTCCTAATGGCAAGATTCATTCGAGGTGATATGGATGGTTATCCGCCTTTCATTTGGAGGTAAAAATCATGATGGTACTTGTCAGCTACGATGTGGCGAAAGACGAAAATGGACAAAAAAGACTTAGACATGTGGCGAAAGTGTGCAAAAACTATGGTCAGCGCGTTCAATATTCAGTATTTGAATGTCTTGTAACGCCAGCTCAGTGGGAAGAATTAAAGCATAATTTAATAGAGGAAATTAATCCGAGTTACGACAGTTTGCGCTTTTATTTCTTGGGAGCAAATTGGAGACATCGTGTGGAACACGTTGGGCTGGAACGCTCATTTGATCCTGAAGGCCCTCTTTTAATATAGCGCGAACCTATGTGAAACATGAAAGTGATGGGCAGATCGCGATGCAAGCAAAGTCGATTGTTGGCATCAAAAACACTGTTGAATTTTGTGGTTTGTTTGTATATTTTTTTTGAAACGCGAAAGTGACGCTATATTGTCTTTAGATATAATAGTTTCCCGCTATC
>CAYYEU010000028.1:0-12275 GCA_964470975.1 uncultured Mesoaciditoga sp.
CAGCGGCAAATATATTGTAAATGTTGGTTCTCATTAAATCATCCACGTTAGCGCCACTTCCATTTGAAAGTTCGACTGTTTTGCTAACAAGATCATTCTCCGGAATCAAGCCAACTGATGCAACAAGAGTATCACATTTTACAAATCTTTCCGTTCCGCTTACGGGGTGCCCTTCTTTAAATTTTGCAATTGTAACCCCTTCGAGTCGCTCCTTGCCGTGAACTTTTGTGACACTGGTAGATAGATGTAAAGGAATGTTGAAATCATCAAGACACTGAACTACATTTCTGGTCAATCCTCCTTGGTATGGCATAATCTCATACACACCTTCAACTTCAACACCTTCAAGAGTAAGCCGTCGAGCCATTATCAAGCCTATATCCCCAGAGCCTATGATCACGGCTTTGCGACCTGGCAATCGATTTTCAAGGTTGACAAAGTGCTGCGCCAATCCGGCTGTAAACACCCCGGCAGGTCTGTATCCTGGTATTCTCAAAGCCTCAAAAGGCCTCTCCCTTGCTCCTGTTGCCAACACAAGCGCTCCGTACTTTATCTCATACACACCAGATGTGCTTATAGCGTTCAGAGTGTTGTTTTTCACGTCAACATTGAGAACGGTTGTTTCGTACATGGCATCAAATCCACTCAGTTTCTCCAAGTACATTTCATGGTACTCCGGACCGCTCAATTCTTGTTTAAATACGTGAACTCCAAAACCATTGTGTATGCATTGATTCAAAACCCCACCTGTAGACGCTTCTCTCTCTATCAAAAGAACAGACACGTTTTGTGAAAGAGCTCCATTTATGGCTCCCATTCCAGCCGCTCCACCGCCAAGTATTACAACATCGTAGCCTATTTTTTTCATCTGACATCACCGTCCACAATCTGGGATTTCGGAAGATTTTTACGAATGTCCTCGTAATCTTCTCCAAGCTCTCTCTTCATGATCTTCATGATCTTCACCGTACAAAAAGAGCCCTGGCACCTACCAAACATAGCCGTTGTCCTGAATTTTATTCCATCGAGTGTGCGTGCACCGTGCTTGATCGCATCAACGATCTCTCCTTCTGTGACATGATTACAGCGACATACCACTCTTCCATAAGCTGGATCCTGAGCTATGAGTTTTTCCTTTTCTTCATCGTTCATTTTAATTACCTTTGGCACTGACTTTCTGTACGGATTGAAGTCCACCCTTTTTTTTATTCCCAGATCACCTAGCATGTTATTTGCTATATCTTCTGCTATCGCAGGTGCTGAACTTAATCCGGGTGAGCGTGTTGCGACTACGTGCATCACGTTACCTTCGCGCTTGAACACGAAGTCTTTTATATCATTCTCCGGCCTTAAACCAGCGAAAGTTCGTATCGTTTTCGAAAGGTTAATGGCAGGAATAAGCTTTTTTGCACTTTTAATTATTTTTGACAATCCTTTAGGAGTTGTCTCTGTTGCTTCTTTTTCTGTAGGTGGTAAGTCTTCTGAGGTGGGACCCAACAAAACGGTACTGTGAACTGTTGGAAGAACCAATATCCCCTTTCCAGCTTTTGAAGGTGTTGGGAAAACCACGGTTCTTATCACATCCGGCTGATCTAAAAGTATGTATTCACCTCTTCTTGGATGAATAGGTGTGACTTTTACGCCTGCTTTTTCAGCAAGCTCATCTGCCCAAAGACCGGCAGCATTTATCACCATATCAAATTGGAATTTTCCCTTAGATGTATCAAGAATGTATCGATTGTTTTCGTTGATTATGTCTTTTATTTCGGTAGAAAGATGGAGGATGGCACCATTTTCAATGGCATTTTCGGTTGCTGCCTGTGCCGCTTCCCAGGGTGCTATTATTCCAGCACTTGGCGCGTAAAGGGCGGAAATAACTTCCCTTGAAAGATTTGGTTCCACTTCTAAGGCCTCGATCTTGGTGAGAATCTTCAAGCCTTTTACGCCGTTAATTTCACCGCGTCTTTTTAACTCTTTTAGAGCGTTTACATCTTCTTGATTAAACGCTAAAACAAGAGAACCAGTGCGTTCAAGATCAAAATTCAGCTCCTTTGAAAGCTGTTCATACATTTTATTTCCTCTTGCGCAGTATTTGGCCCTTAAAGTACCAGGCTCATCATCATATCCGGCATGAAGAATGCCGGAATTTGCCTTTGTTATTCCCCAGCCAACATCTGGAAGTTTCTCGAATATTTCCACATTTATTTCATATTTGGTAAGCTCTCTCGCGATCAGAGATCCCACTATCCCTGCACCGATCACGGCTATTTTCAAAATGTTCACCTCCAAAAAAGAAAAAAAGCCACACAAAATATTGCGTGGCTTTCTCTTATTCTCTATCCACTTTACTCCTTTGAGTATAACATATTTTGACAGTTAAAATGCAATTCAGTTGTTTTTTTAGATGAAAAAGCTAATTTGCAGAAAAATTGGTGAGTCTTACGAATCGATATTGAATCAAGAAGATCACCACTGAAAGTAGAATTGCCATAAGGCCAAGCCCTACAAGGCCTCCCGATAACTGTATTGTCAACCCACCAACAATAGGCCCTATTCCCCAAATCATACCCATTATGGCTTCGTGAAATCCACCTTGCTTGCCTTGATCTTCATCTGGAGAATTCAACCCGTAGAATATGGCGTAAGTGTAAGGAACGGCATAGCTTACACCTGCAAGAAATGCTATTGCGAAAAACGTCAGGGGAGATGATGGAATGAAAATGAAGAGGATCATCAAAGGAAAGGTTAAAAGGAAAAGACTCGCTACTTTAGGTTTCCCAACCCATATCCTAACTTTTCCAATAAAAACAAATGTTAAAAAGACACCTATATTTCCACCAACAACTATAAAGCCACTGAGAGCGATTGGCATTCCACTCATACTTATAACTTTGGGGAAAAGGGAAAGAACCGCAGCGTAAACAAGGCCTGTCATGACCAAAGTTATTCTGTAAACTTTTCTGTAAAGACCTATTCTTGGAAAATCTACGGAATTAGATGGCTTCTTCAATTTTGGAGACGGATCAAACGATATCGATTCGCCACGTTTTGAAAAATCGCTCTTTAAGATAAAATACGCTGCCAAATTCAAGGCAATCCCATAGCAAAAGACCAAATAGGGGAATCTCATTATTAGGAAAGGGCCCATAGCCATGCCCACTATGTTACCTGTGCTCCAAGAAATAGTGAAACGATTTATCGTACTGGCAGGGTCTACCCCAAGAAGCCTTTCCCCTTTAGATAGCAAGCCTTCTATCTGGGGGAAAAATGTGCCGAAGAAGAAGTTCAATCCCGCGGCAAATATGAACAACTCAACGGCGTTAACCCAGAAGAACCCGAGAATGTTGAAAAAGGAAAAAAGAAAAGTGGCGATGATCAGAATTCTCTTATGCCCAAAATGGTCTCCCAATCTTCCTAAGATAAGGCTTGCGCTTATGTAAGAAATCCCTCCCACCAAATTAATAAGACCTATCATGACGTAAGAAAGTCCCCATCGTGCGGCAACGGAATTGATGGAGGACATCAACAAATACATGAGTATTGAAAAATTGTTTGAAAAGAGATGATACAGATTGAACTCTCTTCTTATGGAAAACACTTGCCTTCCCCCATCACCTGTGCTCTTCCTCTTCTTATCAAAAGCCATACGATATATTTGTGTGGCTTTTGATCATCTTCCATCAATTTTTGAAGTATAGCATATTTTGATGAGGGGGTAAATGAAGTTAACATTGTCTTTCAAAAAATTTTCAAGGATTTATCCCATTTGGTACCTTAATTCCCTTTGCCATAAGAACGGCCCTTAAGATATTGGGATAATCGGTAATGATGCCATCAACTCCCATGTCTATGTATTTTATCATTTCTTTTGGATCGTCTATAGTCCAAGGAATCACCTGGATCCCTTTCTCATGATACCTTTTAACAAGGCTCTCGTTACATTCTTCATAATAAGGTGAAGCTACATTCGCACCAATCGCTTTGACCATTTTCACAACATCGTTATTGAAATTCCACATTTTTAAACCGGCCGTCCATTTTGAAGAGGTGAGTAGATGGTTTCTCGTCAACGCAACGGTCGTTATTTTAGGATCCATTTTCTTAATCAACACCAGCGATTTCCAGTCAAACGATTGGATCATTACATTATCTTCCATATCGTATTTTTTCACGAGGTTCACCACAAGATTGACAAAAGTTTTCTCATTCACCGTATCGTTTGGATGAGAGGGAGATATTTTGATCTCCGCATTCAAGAATATTTTTCTTCCGCTAACCTGCTCACGATCTTTAACAAGTCTTAACACCTCTTCGAAAGTTGGTATTTTTTCATCGGGAATAGGCACTTGATAAGGCCAATAATAATCGGTTCTCATGAGACCAACAGTGTATTCTTCAAGCTCCTTGAGTGTTAAAGAGTATATTAAAACCGGTGAAAAAATGAACTTCCCATCCAATCTTACTTTTTTAGGATTCAAGGCTCGATCGTGCGATATGACAAGAACGTTATCCTTTGTAACACCTAAGTCAAGCTCTAACGTGGTAACCCCAACTTCATCTAAGGCAAAACTAAATGCGGCCAGAGTATTTTCTGGTCTTAAGCCTCTGCAACCACGGTGACCTTCCAGGTCAAATTGCCATCCCACGTCTTTTGGAGTCATAGAGAAAGCGGCTAACGCTAAAATAGAGAGTAAAATCCCAAGTGATATTTTCAGTCGTTTTATGAGAAACATCTCCTCATGTCAGGTGTCATTCTTTAAGACCGGTGGTTATGATACCTTGAACAAATAGTTTTTGAATGGCAAAGAACAGTATAAGACTTGGAGCTAAAATCATCAAAGTTCCAGCCATTATGACACCCCAATCATTTGCTGATTCAACGTTCATCAGCATTCTCAGACCTATTTGAACGGTTTTCATTTTATCACTGTTTGTCACTATCAATGGCCAAAGGTAAAGGTTCCAAGCGTAAACGAAATTGATTACCGCTACGCCTCCAATGGTAGATTTTGAAAGTGGAATCAATATTCTAAAAAGAAATCCCATAGGTCCTGTACCGTCTATTTTCGCTGCATCTTCTAATTCTTTTGGAACTGTCATAAAATGTTGGCGCATTAAAAACGTACTGGTTGCGCTGGCTAAGAATGGCATTGTCAAAGCCCAATACGTATTTATCCAGTGGAATTTTTTCATCATCTCAAAAAGTGGAACTATCATGATCATTTCAGCAGGCATAAAAAGGGTTATGAAGAGCAAAGCGAAAAGTACGGATGAACCTTTGAATTTGAAATTGGAAAAAGCATAACCTGAAAAAATGCCAAATATCGTTTTACCCAGCATTATGATCAAAGCCATGATCGTGCTGTTGAGCATCAATCTTCCCATGTGAACACTTTGAAAGGCTCGAACGTAATTTCCGAGATAGAAAGAGTTTGGAAATATCGTTGGCGGATATTTGAACACCTCTCCGGACGTTTTAAAGCTCATGGTTAATGCCAAGAGTATTGGCATCAAAACCACAAAACTTATGGCTATCAAGGCTATTTCTACAACAATTGTTCTGATGATTTTTCTTTGCCTTCTTTTCATTGATAATGCACCGCCCTTTGAGCGAACTTAAAGTATATATATGTGAAGACAGACATTATTATCAAGAGAATTATGGATTCGGTAGAGGCCAAACCAGTTCTGTAATTCACGAATCCATCTCTGTAGAGTTTGTATATCAAGGTAGTCGTTGTGCTTCCAGGTCCACCTTGAGTCATTATATCGATTGTTCCAAAAACGGAGAAAGTTGTGAAGATGATGTTCATTATTACAAGGTAAAAAGTTACCGGCGAAACCAAAGGAATGGTGATCTTAAATAATCTTTTTGCCGCATTAGCACCATCTATGGTTGCAGCCTCGTAATAGCTTTTGGGAATGGATTGAATTCCAGCCAAGAAAAATATTATGTTGAAGCCCAAATTTTTCCATATGGTCGCTATCATTATAGAAACCAAAGCTAAGGGGTAGCTTGTAAGCCATTGAGGTTGCATCCCAAAAAATTCTAAAAATATATAACTTACATAACCAGCGGCTGGGCTGAGTAGAAACGCCCAAAGAGTTCCAGCAACAGCAGGAGATATCGCATATGGCGCAAACATGAGAGTTCTGAACACTCCTATGCCAGGAACTTTTTCATTTAAGAGTAAGGCTATGAGAAGAGAAATGGCAAGCCCCACTCCCACTGTAACAGCGACAAAGATGAGAGTTGTGGATAAAACTCGGATGTACTCTTGAGAAGAGAAGAGAGAATGGAAATTCTTCAATCCTATGTAGATAACTTTATTCCCGAAAGGAGACACCCTATATGCACTCAACTTAAACGTCATTATAGCTGGATAGTAAATGAAAAAACCAATTATTATGAATGTTGGCAGTAGCAACAGATAAGGGACCCATTTTTTTAACAAGTTTATCA
Source organism: uncultured Mesoaciditoga sp. (assembly GCA_964470975.1). GTDB lineage: Bacteria > Thermotogota > Thermotogae > Mesoaciditogales > Mesoaciditogaceae > WGFY01. Next base: position 6,464 of record CAYYEU010000028.1, read on the forward strand.
CCTCTTGAAGTATAGAAATGGGGTGTTCGTAAAAACACCCCATTTTTTCAATTACTGGTAAAGTGAGTTGTATTCTTCTATAGATTGATTAGCTTGATCTTGAGCCCATTCCAAAGCTTTAGAGACAGTCATATCATGATTGAAAACTTTTCCAAGGGCTTTTTCTATTGTGGATCTGATCTGCGGGAATGGCCCGACTACGCCCCCACGTGTTGAAGTGGTGACATTTGACATAAGAAGCTGAAGAACTGTTACCAAGTACTGCGGATATTTTGCGTAGTAACCGCTGTAAAGCAATTTTTGAATAGCATTCTTGTTTATTGGAAAATAGCCAGTGCCAGTACTCCATTCAATTTGTGGATCGACACCAGAAAGCCACTTCATGAATTCCCATGCTGCTTTTTCTTTTTGATTGTTGTGACTGTCAATCATCCATAAGCTTGCTCCACCTATTATGACTCCTCCGTATGGAACACCATTTGGATGTGGAAGGAACATGACACCTAGATCAAAGTGATTTTCTTTTGCGGCTTTTAACATCATTTCAACATCAGATGTAGAAGTTAAAAGCATAGCCGATTTCTGAGACATGAATATCTGCCTCGGATTTGACCAGCCCGGTCCAGCGTTGATCATGATGCCAGATTGGACCATATCATTCCATAGGTTGAAAATTCTTAAACCAGCAGGACTATCAAATACAGCTTTGGTTGCACGCTTGTCTCGACCATTTCCATTGTTGAACATTGGAGCATCTTGAACTGCCATGAACTGCTCAAAAAACCATCCAATCAGTCCGGAAGTGAATCCGTATTGAACCGTATTTCCGCTGCTGTCCTTAATTGTTAATTTTTCACAGACTTTTTTGAACTCATTCCATGTTGTTGGAGGATCGTTTGGATCTAAACCGGCCTTTTTGAATAGAGTCTTGTTGTAGAAAATAACCGGATTGGATGAGTTGAAAGGTAAACTGTAAAGCTTTCCGCCCACCGTGTAGTAACCGCGAGCTTGTGGTACAAGAGTGTTTACATCAAAAGCTTTATCTTGATCTATGAATTTTTGAATTGGAACTACGATCCCACTATCGATCATCATTTGAGTTCCAATATCGTAGACTTGGACGATATCTGGTGGATTACCACCTTTAACGGCTGCGATCGTCTTGTTAAGAGTGTCGTTGTAAGATCCTGTGTACTGCACTTTCACGATTATGTCTGGATGGGTCTTCATGAACTTATTGGCAAGATCTTGAATTAACTGAATCCTTGCTCCAGACATTGCATGCCAGAAGTGGATGGTTACTGGTGCCGCGACAGCAAAAGACATTAAGAAAATAGCTGCCAAACTAATAACTATTAATTTACGCCACACAAAAATCACCTCCATTTGAATTTGCCCATTGGGCGTTTAATAACATAAGATTTCGTTATCTTTTTCATTAAAAAAACCACCACAAAGTTTTGGCGGTTTTCTCTTCGTCTCTACCTACCTATCATCAAGTACTTTCATTCTACCACAACGCATGCTGAAAAGTCAAAAAAATGTCATACATTAAAAATCCCTCAGGCGTCTTTTAATTAAGATGTTTCGTTTTTGAAAAGAAATTTCAATCTTTTCTAATGATTATTGCATGATCTGAAAGAATTTGAATTGGAATGATATCGCCGACATCACTGACTATCTCCGTTGATTGCAAGAACGTTCTAAGCAAACTCTTTCCGAACCTTATTTTGTAATCTATTTGACCACCAAGATATATTTTGCTTTCTATCTTGCCCTTGAAAATATTTTCTCCCTCCAATTTTGGGCCTATCTTTATATCTTCAGGACGCATAAGAAGTATGGGGGTGTCTCCTTCTCTTATGTTGCCTTTTTGGGCCAAAATTTTTAAGCCATCTTTGGTTTCAAAGATCCACTTTCCATCACTAACTTGCTTTTCAATCTTTCCTTCCACAAAATTTGCCAACCCTATAAAATCTGCAACAAAGGTATTTACTGGTGTGGAATACACTTCATCTGGTGTGCCTATTTGAACTATTCTTCCCGCATTCATCAAAGCTATGCGGTCGGATAAAACCATGGCTTCTGACTGATCATGGGTAACAAAAACCGAGGTTATTCCCAAGCTTTTTTGCAGATCATGGAGTTCGTATCTTACTTCTTCACGAAGCTTAGCATCCAGATTGGAAAGTGCTTCATCAAAAAGTACAATTCCAGGGCGAGGAGCAATTGCTCGTGCGACACCAACTCTTTGCTGCTGCCCACCGGATATTTGATCTATCTTCCTCTTGGCTAAAGAATCTATTCGAAGCATTTTCAATGCATCGTAAACACGCTTGTTGATTTCATTTGTTGACAAATGCATCATTCTAAGACCAAAGGCCACATTTTCGAAAACGTTCATGTGCGGAAAAAGGGCAAAATTCTGAAAAACCATGGTTATATCCCGTTTTTCAGGCGGAAGGTAGGTTATGTCATTCTCGTCCATGAACATCTTCCCTTCGCTTGGGGGCAACAACCCTGAAAGCATTCTAAGAGTAGTGGTTTTCCCACATCCTGAAGGCCCTAACAGTGTGAAGAATTCACCATCTTTGATCGTCAATTCTGCTATGGATGATGCAAGAAGTTTGCCATAGTATCTTTTCAATTTTTCTATTCTTATCGTTGACATCACTGATCACCTTCCAATTATTTAAGTCCTGCTCCCGCAGTATATTCAGCTTTTATGAATTTTTCCATTGTGTATACCAACACAATCGATGGAACCACAAGAAAGACGCTAAAAGCAGATGCCGGTGCCGGTGAAATGTAATATCCACCAACAAAATGGAAAATCTCAACTGGCAAAGTTGTTATATCGGGGGTGCCTACAAGCAAGGTTAAAACGAATTCATTCAGCGACCACGACAAAGTAAAGACTGACCCCGCAAGAATGCCAGGTGTAACTAAGGGAAGATATATTTTCAATATGGTTTTCAAGCGCGTAGCTCCGAAAACTCTCGATGCTTCTTCAAGTGAGGGATCTATTGATTCAAAGGCAGCGGCAACACTTCTGAGCATGTAAGGGGTTCCACCTATCATATGAACGAGAACAATTCCTATGTACGTATCGATCAAACCTATTCTTGTGTAAAGTGAGAGTATCCCTATGCCACTTGCAATTGGGGGAACTATAAGTGGTACCAGAAAAAGATTCTCTAAGAGTCTTTTGCCTTTAATTTCCTTTGTTCCAATTATATAAGCCGCCGGGATGCTTATAGCAGCGGCAAACAAAACCACAATAGGAGCTATTGTAAAACTTAAAAACAAAGGTCTCCATAAATCTCCACTTTGAGAAAGTCGAACAAACCACTTAAATCCCCATTCTTGAGGGAACCAAGTAGTTCCATACCATTTTGCACTAAAAGCCCATTCGAATACGACGAATATGGGCAAAAATATTAGAAGAACGATTGCCGTACTTATAAGTGTTATGCCTGTTCCTTTTTTCATCCTTTACCACCTTGTATTCTTCTAATTATCTTTGTGTAGGCATAGGCTATGGCTAACGCAGCGAGCATGTAAATAACGGCTTGAACCGCTCCTATTCCCCATTTGGAATGATCAACGACGTCTTCGTAAATTGTTATAGACATATATTTGGGCCAACTTGCACCCAAAATGAATGGAACTGAAAAAGCTCCAAACATTCCCATGAACACGAGAAGAGTGCCAGCTATAAAGCCAGGAGTAGTCAAGGGGAAGATAACTTTTCTTACCGTTTGCCAGAATCCTGCACCAAGAGTTCGCGAAGCTTCGATAACGGATGGATCTATCATCTTCAAACTTCCTATTAAGAGCAAGATCATGTATGGAATATTTATCCATACATTCGCAACTATTATTCCAATACCGTGCGTATCGTTTATAAGTTGAGTTCCTGATCCTATAACGTGCATACCTACAAGTATACGTTGAATATAACCACCTGGTGAAAGCAAGGACCACCAAGAAAATGCGGATATCAGATAAGGAACAAAAAGAGGAATTTTATAGGTAGCAGATACGAAAGACTTCCCCTTAAACGATATAAAATGAAAGAAAAGAGCCAACAGATAAGAAATCACGCTTATTATCAACGCCGCAAGAGCCGAATTCCAAAAACTGAACCAAAGACTCTCCAAGTAAGGGCTCCCAGCTTTAAAAAAAGTTGCATAATAATCCGTTGTAAACTTTACAGCTTTTATCTCGCCCAAATTATATAATCCGAGTGATTGAAGCATCACAAGTGTTAAGGGAATCAGAAATATGAACGAGTAAAAAATTATTATTGGAGAAAAGTAAAGCAAAGCAATCCCCGTTTTAACTTTTGGTTTCAAAATCGATCACTCCCAAATGGATTGTGTAGATAAGGTGAGGCGGCTTCGCCTCACCTTTCTTTAACTAACGAATTTATTTCCTGACAACCTCGTCAGTCCAGTCCTTCATAGCTCTGTCCATGTATTCTGCACTTCTAAACCACAAATTCTTTGTAACTTCTTTGAATGGAATCCAATACGATGCACTCTTGGAACTTTGTGGAGCGCTATCCCATACTCCTTTGATAACAGGGAATATGGCCCGCTGTGCGGTTATGAATTTCATCTGAACTTCTTTTGAAAGCAGATAGTTCTCAAGCAACATGGCTGCATACTTGTGTGGTGCATTCCATGGAATGAAGAGTCCATCCATTCCTCCGGCGTCAAAGGAGGGTTTTGGTATGTAGAAGGCCACTGTGTTAGGATCGACCATTCCTTCTTTTACCCATTCAGCGGTGGTATCCATCCATTGAGGCTCAAGCCAAACAACATTTTTGGAAAAGAGTGATATTGCTGCGGAGTTTCCCGCAGGATAAAATCCTGGTTGGTACATGTATTTCTCGAGTTCATTCAAATATCCCCACAATGAATATCCTTTGGGGCTCTTGCTATTCCAGAGCGGTTCTGCAAGATCATTGTTGAAAGGTAATCCCATTTGATTGTAGTAAGTATTATAGCCGTACAGCCACTCTATGATCGTCATTAAGAATGTGTGTCCGCTACCACCTTTGTTAGGATCAGAATAGGTAAATTTCCCAGGGTGAGCTTTACACCATGCCAAAAGATCGTCTAAAGATTTCGGTGGATCTTTAACCATTTTTTTGTTGTAAAGAAATCCTACTTGCCACCATAAGAAAGGCAAAAAGGCACCATGAACTGGCAACATGTCTGTGTATTCCAACATATCAGCATCTATAACGTTGCGAGCATTTGGTACAACGTAGCTCACCGGATATTTCCACACGACTCCGGCATTCCAAGCATTTCTGAACGGAACTGACCAGCTGAAAACAAGATCCGCGTTCCCCACTTCTTTGCCGGCTTTTTTCTCGGCAATGAGTTTTTGAACCGTATCAAACCAGCTTCCATTGACGTACGTGGATTTTATGCCATATTCCGCCTCGAAACCCTTTATAAGGCCTGTATAATAGGTCTTATCAAAATCTGTGCCATAGCCATACCAAGTTACTTCTCCTTCTTGTTTTGCAAGCTTTACAACTTGATCCCACGAAGGAATTGGTCCACTTGCCAATACTACGAAAGCAAGCATTGCCGAAAGTACGCCCAGCGCTACCATTACTTTCCACTTCATTCCAGAACACCTCCCTTTTTTTTTGCCTCCTTGTTAAATGGAGGAAAAACAATGTGTAAGATTACATTTTGATCCAGTCTAAATCCAGCTCTTCTAATTTTTTCTGAGTTGGAATACCATTTTCATTCCACCCTCGAGCTTCATAGTATTCGTCAAGCATGGC
>CAYYEU010000029.1:0-12202 GCA_964470975.1 uncultured Mesoaciditoga sp.
TTTGTAATCCATGTAAGGAAAAATTGGGTCAATCCATTCGTAAAGTTCGAGAACTCTTTCACTTATATTATGCCCTTTTATTGCGTCATACAACTCAAGAAAACGTGATAAATGTGTTTTGGTTCTGTTAACAGCATACTCGACCGTTGTTCCAGTGGTCATTATAAACGCCCAATCGCTTGACTCAGCAAGCATTAATTCACGTGCACACATGTTAAGCGCACGAATGTAAAGTGGATCAGTCGCATCTTTGTACTGAGTTGCCAATTCCACCATTCGTGTTTCCGCCTCATGAATATGGGGATATATCCAATCATTTGCCCCATTCAACCAAGTTTCGTTGTACCCATTTGCCCCCCATGTTGACATTGCAGGAGTGATGACCTGTGCACTATCCATTTTGGATATAATTTTATGCGGAGTAGAAGATTCAACGGTGTTAGAATTTGAAATTTCTCTGAACAAGAATTCCAAGAACATCGGACCTTCGTACCACCAATGGCCGTAGAGTTCTGCATCAAAAGGGGCAGTTATCACCGGCTCTACTTCCATTGCATTCATCAATCTTTGAGATTGTTTGGCTTTCTTCTGAGAAAAATCTTTTGCATGACGCTTCGCTGTTTCCAAAGCTTTATCTGGATCGTAAAGTTCCTTTGAGCCCAACGGAACATTGCCAGTTACTCTGTAATATTTTATCCCTGTGTTGATCCTATTTCCTGCCGGATCTATATATGGTTTTATGTAATCGAGAGGCCTATCAAAGCCCACATCTCTGTAGAATTCCCTGTAATTTGGATCACCAGGGTAACCGAATTGGGCCGACCAAACTTGTTCGCTTGATTCTGGATCACGGGCAAAAACGAAAACGTTGTTTGGTGTTATCACAGGCCTGTAAACATCGTACTTTGGTGGAATGTCGGCATACCAAAGAGCGTGAGAATCTACAAAAAAGAAATCAATGTTCTGATCGGCCAACTCTTTATCCAATCCTGGGTAATACCCACATTCAGCGAGCCACATGCCTTTTGGGTGCTCTTGAACCCTTTCTTCAAATGCTTTTGTTCCCATTGCTATTTGGGCATGAACTGCTTGAGGATTGACTTTCATAAGAGGCAAAAAACCATGAGTAGCGTTGCAAGTGATCAATTCCAACGTGCCAGTGCTTTCAATTTTTTTGAACTCCGTTATAAGATTTCCGTTGCACGATTCGAAAAAATTCAAAGTTCTTTGAAGATCTTCTAAATACTTCAGAGCACATTTATGTTTTAGTCCCTCTTCTTTCTTTGTAATCTCAACTTCCTTTTTGGCTAAATCCACAAGCGAAATAAGGTACCTTCTGTATTTGTTTTGTAGTATTTGGCTTGAAAGCATTTCAAGCAATGGAGGTGTGAGTGACATTGTCACGCCAAAAGGTATATTGTCTTTTATCAGACGATTAAAAACCATTAAAAGTGGAATGTACGTTTCTGTTATCGCTTCAAACAACCAATTCTCTTCCATGAAGTAAGGATGATCTGGATGATTTATATACGGAAGATGGGCATGAAGAGTTACCAATAATTTCCCTTTCATCATCGTGATCTCCCGCTAAGCCAAAAGAATGAACCTCCCCCAGAAATTTTGGAGGGTGATGAAGGAATAGAGGAAATTCCAACTAATCTTTCTATTCTCGTAAGAGTTTTTCCAGAGCTCATTTCAGAAAATCTCTGGTATGTCCTTAAATCCATCCATAATTCCATCTGTGCCAGTTTTGGAGATGAAGGAGGCGTTGTCACCAAGTTCGATCTCAAAAGTGGAACAAATTTGTTCCCTTCCTTGTAACCAATTTCGGCTATATAGTCTGCATTCGGTTGTGGTACCTGCACGTAATATTTTCGAGTTGACATGCCTAATTCTAATTCAAAAGTTCTGTGGGCATTTGTTCCGTTGAATTCTATGTATGTAACATCGTAAACCCTGAGTAGGAGAGGCGAATGTGCCTTTAAGATTTCTTTCGTTTTTTCTGAAAAGTCCCAGTAAAAATGAATCCAACTTGGGTTTACTTCCAAACCCACTAATTTGTCTTTCTTATAAGTTTTTGGAAGCTGTATTTCTGATTTGATTTCTTTAGTTTTGCTCGGTGGTGCTGAGAAAGATGATGTAGTCCCGCTCGGGATTCTCTTTTCATCATCCTTCTTCCATGAGGAGAACATCTTGGATATCGCCTCTACTAAGTCGGCTTTAGTGGCACGTCTCGACATTTTCAGTCCAACTTTCTTTGCGAACGATCTAAGTTGACTGATTCTCATGTTGTCGATATCACGGGTCATCTTTGCCAATTCCGTTTTTCGCTTTGAAATAGCCTCCCCTAATTCGGATTTTCTCATGTTGTAGTAACCTTTGATCTTCAGCCGCATAGCTTCTTTTTTCAATTGCCTAATAGTTTTTCCTCCATCCATTTTCAAACCACCCCACTTTATTTTAAAGTTTTTGTAAGCTCATCAAACCAATCGATAAGTCCATTGTGGTACCTGAAAGTAAGCAATTTCCCATTACCTGGATTTATCTTAACTTCTTGTAAAATAGCCTCATTGCTTACTCCATACGGATAAAGATATCCCATCTTTTTTTTCGTGATAGAGTACTTAAATCCCTCTAACGATACTCCTCTCACATCGTTCTTTAGAGGTATTACAGACCATGTCTCACCGGAGATGCTTTTGAGAGTTACCGGTGAATCAACAACGATGGAATAGAGTTTTTCGTTGAACAAAACAACATTTTTGAATCGTTCCATCAACCTAAAAACTGCTATGGTTTGATCTAACCTACTTCCAAATGCACCCGCTACAAATATGATTTTCGCGCCTCTTTTTTCAGCTTCCATTAACGCTAATTCGGTGTCAATCTCATCTTTTTGAGTGGGAAATCTTAGTATCTCGACGCCTTCTTTTTCACATTTTTTAAGCGTTTCATTACTTATCGAGTCCATATCGCCTATCAACAAATCCGGAAGTAATTTCATTTTCCTCATGAATTCGGCCCCGGAATCAGCGGCTATTTTGAGATCACACTTTTTTACCGCCTGACTGTAAAAATCGACATCTTCGTACGTTCCTCCAGCAAATATGATGGGCCTCAACGCACTCTCCTCCTGTTAGATGAAGGAATCATCAATTCTTCTCTGTATTTGGATACAACACGACGACTGAGTTTGATCCCTTCGTTTTTAAGCTCTTTTGTAATTTGGCTGTCCGTAAAAGGCTTGGATTTGTTTTCTTTCATTATGAGTTCTTTGATTTTTTCTTTTATTTGATCTCTTGAAATTTTCCCGTTGTTAGACAAATAAACCGCCCGTGAGAAGAAAGCCTTCAAAGAATGAACACCCCTTGGCGTTTTTATGTATTTGGTCGAAACCGCTCGGGCAACGGTGGAAAGGCTCAAACCTATTTCATTTGCCACTTCAGAAATTCTCAACGGTATGATTTCTCCCCCTCTTAAAAAGTCAATCTCGTGTTTTACCAATGTCTTTCCGATCTTCACCAAAGTTTCTTTTCGCCTGTTCAAAGCTTCAACAAGGGAAGATGCACGATCGTAAAGTTGCTTTGCAAATTTTCTGTTCGATTCGTCCTCTGACTCCATAAGTTTCTCGTAAAGGTTTTTGGACGTGAATTTGACTTCAAAAATTTCATTTATGGTGACGATATACCCTTCATCACTTTCAAAAACGAGTATGTCTGGTTCTACATAGCGAGTATATGAGGAATCGGCGAATCCATTGGCGGGATAAGGATTCAAAGACCGTAGTTTTTGAAAGGCTTCTTCGAATTCATCGTTGGATAGGTTCAGATTATTCATAAGAACATGCGGATCATTTTGAAGCTCTTCAAGGTGATCTATTAAAATCTTGACAGTTGGATCTTCCGCTTGGAATTCGAGGGCTTCTTTTATATCCGTGCTGCCAACACCTGGTGGATCTAAATTTTTTAAAATTCTTATCGCTTTCTCCACTTTCTGTTTCGGAACTTTAAGATCTCTTGCCATCTCTTCAGACTCAACGGTTAAAAATCCATGAATGTCTAAGAAGTCCAGCAGCATCATCATAATGTGTTCCAGTTCTTGATCCATGCTCAAGGCGTAAATTTGATCGATCAAATGGCTTCTTAGCGTGTTTACGCGTGTCCCTATGTTTTCTATAAAATCGTCTGTTCCGTCTGACTTTTTCACTCTTTTGTAAGGATCAGACATTGGCTGAACATCGATTTCTAAAAAAGGATTTTCTTCCACGATTTCCATGATTTCATCTTCTAAATTCATGACGTTTTGTTCAAGTAAATGCAGCGAAAGTAATACTTTGTTACTCAAAATGAGCTTATTTGATAATTTTAAGTTTTGTGATATTCTGCTTTTCATTCTTTCACACCTATCAATCCCTTGTAGCGCTTTTTAACGAATCCTATCCACGATTCATATTCCGAATTCAGCTCTTGTAACTCTGGATTTCCAGTTTTTAAGTAGGATAAAAGATCGTTTTTTAGTTTTGCGGTTTTTCTATCGAACGGTTTAATCGCTTCAACTTCGCTCGAGAGTGGTGCAACTCTTACATTCAAATTGTTGAGGAGGACATAGGAGTAAGTGTTTGCAAAATCTATAGTTGGCTGGAGTTTGATCATCGCGTTGTTGGTTGCGAGTCCGATGAACGATCCAACAACTACGATAAGTGTAAGTGCGGCAATTGTATTCCATGCCTTTCTTTTAATTCCCCAACTGTGCCTCACGGGAATTAGGTAACCTAAGAGCAATCCTGTTCCAAAGCCTCCCAAATGAGCTGCATTGTTTATATCAGTGCCTGGCATGAATCCATATGCAATGTTGAATATCACCATAGGTAACAAGGATAGATAGAGTGCGCGTCTTATCGTTGAAGGGAAATCCTTTCTGAAGTAAGTCGCCGCAAGCAGCAAACCAACGAGACCGAATATTGCACCGCTCGCTCCAACCGACGGAGCGGAATAATAAAAAACTTGGCTCAAAAGGTTTCCAGCGATCCCAGATGCGAAATAAACTACCAACAATTTCGAAGGACCGTATATGTTTTCAACCAGTATTCCAAGGTAATACAGTGCGTACATGTTGAAAAGTAAGTGTAGCCAGCCTGCGTGAACAAACATGGCTGTCACAATTCTGTACCAGTCTCCGGTTGAAACAAATGGTCCATATTGCCCTCCGAATTTCAAAAGGTTGTAAATATTCGGGCCACCAAGAAATTCAATTGACAATAAAATGATAAAATTAACGAGTATGATTGAAATAGTCCAAGAGAATCTTTTCAAATTCATCACCTTTCGTTGAAAAAATTATATCATTACCGTTATCAAAATACAAGATCGCGATCTGATTTAGAGGTGAAAAATGAGAGTTGTAGTTGCAATGAGTGGAGGGGTAGATAGTGCAGTAAGTGCGCTACTGCTGAAATTAGAAGGATACGAAGTCATAGGCGTTCATTTTAAAACAGAACAAGATGCGTTCTTTTCTAAGTTCAAATTAACACACAAAGTGTGTTGTAGTCCTGATGACACAATGGATGCAAAGAAGATCGCTAAAAAATTGGGAATTGAATTGCACGTTGTGGACATCCATAAAGAATTTGAAAAAGAGGTTATAAGTGAATTCGTCAAGGGTTATGAAAACGGCCTTACGCCTAATCCATGCGTTGTATGTAACAGAAAGATTAAGTTTTCAATGTTAAGGGATTTTTCGAATAGTGTAGGTGCCAAATATTGGGCCACTGGGCATTATTCAAGAGTTGAAAAAGGAAAAATAAAGGTAGCGATTGATAACAAAAAAGATCAGTCGTATTTTCTTGCTTTGGTGAAAAAAGCAGATTTATCTGGATTGCTCTTGCCAATAGGTGAATTTGATAAAAACGAAGTAAGAAAAATTGCAAAAGAGAATGATTTGAAAGTATCTTCCAAACCGGACAGTCAAGATGTATGCTTCATACCCGATGGAAATCTTAAAAATTTCTTTAACTCTCGAGGAGAAAAGATGTCTCCAGGTCTTGTGATCGATACAGAAGGAAAAGTAATTGGGAGACATGCTGGCTATCAACTTTACACCATCGGACAGCGAAAAGGGCTTGGAATTGCCACAGGTAAAAAAGTGTATGTAGTTGATATTGACCAAAAAACGAATGTCATAACAGTTGGAGAAAAAAGTAATTTGTTTAGAACCTATGCGGAGCTTATCTCAATGAATTTGTTGACTGATTTACCAAACAAATTTGACTGTGAATGTAAAGTCCGTAGTACCGCTCCGCGAGTACCATGTCATGTTGAACTTGATGGGATCGTAAAGGTGCAATTTTCAAAGCCAGTTATCCCTGTTCCTGGTCAAATAGTCGCTTTTTACGATGGGGAATGTTTACTTGGTGGGGGAGTGAATCGACCTACTCAGTGAAGTCTTTCAAAGATCACTCCCTTTGGATCTTGATCAACAAAAATGGTAAGATCGATCAAAAGATGAAAAACAAGGGAGAGATTTTTATGAGAAGATTCTTTCTTCATGCAAAGATACACCGTGCAAGAATAACCAAAAAAAGCCTTGACTACGAGGGCTCTATAACTATAGACGAAGCACTAATGAAAGCTGTTGGAATAGAAGAGGCAGAGTTAGTTCAGGTTGTAAACATAGAAAATGGTTCGCGATTTGAAACTTATGTGATAAAGGGACCTGAAAATTCGGGTGCGATAGAACTCAACGGTGCCGCTGCAAGAATGGGGGAACTTGGAGACAAGGTGATAATAATGGCTTACGCACTCTTCGATGAAAACGAGGAGCGTAAAGTTAGAACTGTCGTTTTAGATTCACAAAATAGGATCAATCGAGTACTTTGATGTCTTCCTTTTTTGCCAATTTTTCACCCACAATAACCCCGAACATTATGAACCCTCCTCCAATGTAAACGATGAAAGGTGGAGGATTTTTCATCATCAAAGAATCTGCCATGACAGATACCAACGGTATCAAATATAAGAGGTTGCTCGTTGTGCGAGAACCCAAAATTTTTATTCCGTGATTCCACATAACATATCCCAGACCTGAGCACAACATTCCAAGAAATAAAAGCCACAAAAGCAAATTTAACTGAAAAACGGAATGAAAGTGGGGTTTTACGATCAGAAATTCTACGATTGAAAATGGAATGAGGAAGATCAAACCCCATTTTGTCATTTCAAAGGTAGAAACCAAATTATCAGCTTCTTTAAGCTTGTCAACGTAAAGGGTGTACATTCCCCACGAAAAAGCTGCCAAAAGTATAAAAGCATCTCCCATCATTTCTTGATTGAACTTAAAACCATTTGAAAAGACTATTAAAGCGACTCCAAACAGGGAGATGGAAGACATGGTGTAAAGCCATAATGAACTTCTTTTTCTTCTGTAGACATCGGCAATGGCAATGGTGAACAATGGAACCGAACTTATGAGTAAAGAAGCTTGAGATGGAGTTGTGAATTTGACTCCAAAGTTTTCAAATATGAAGTACATGGTTATTCCCCAGAATCCAGCAAACATGGCACTTTTTCTTTCTTTTTTTGAGAGTTTTGACTTTTTCAAGAAAAGTTTCACCGTTATGGTCAACAGCAAAAAAGATATCAAAAATCGAATGGCTGCCAACGTTATAGGAGGGATCTCTTTCACGACGATTTTTGTCGCCACAAACGAGATCCCCCAAAAGAAAATGGTAAGAACAGAGAATAGGAAGGCTAATTTACTCTTCACTTTCCCCCTCTAATTTTGTCAGAGCGTCAACTATGTCAAATGGTTGTATCAATTGCCCGTCTTCTCTGAGAACGGTTTGCATTGGAATCATATTTTTATTGATTCTACTTACCTCGTGAGCGAATTGTCCCATGTTCAACTCGGCAACGACTATTCCAGAAACTTTAGAAAGTACTTTTTTCAACGGAATGGTGGGAAACGGCCAGATGGTTATGGGCTTGAACATGCCAACCTTTATTCCATTGGCTCTAGCCAATTTCATTGCGCGATAGGCGCTTCTTGCCGTGATTCCATATGCTATGATCACGTACTCGGCATCATCCATCATGTAAGTGTCGTAAATCAAGATGTCATCAAGATGTAATTTTATTTTATTCGTGAAATGTTTCATGAGCCGAGAAGCAAGATTGGACTCCCCAACTGGAAATCCACTTTCATCGTGGAACAAACCTGATACATGAAATCTTGAGTGTCCCATGGAAACCAAAGGCTGTATATCATCGTACAGTTCGGAATCTTCAAGGAATGGCTGATAGACCGTTTCGTTCTTCAAATCTTTTGTTTGAATTCTTTCAACGATATCGAATTCATTTTGGGAAGGTAGATAAAAACTTTCACGCATATGGCCTAGCGTTTCGTCCATGAGAAAAACTACGGGCGTTCTGTAAAGCTCTGCAAAGTTGAAAGCCTTTACGATATAGCGGTAAGTTTCTTCAACGGTAGAAGGATACAAGGCTATAACTGCATGATCACCGTGTGTGCCCCACCTTGCTTGCATTATGTCACCTTGAGCTGGTTTTGTAGGCAATCCAGTGCTAGGACTGCCACGCTGTACGTTAACGAAAACCGTTGGCGTTTCAGTCATGGCAGCATATCCAAAGGCCTCTTGCATTAAACTAAAGCCAGGTCCACTCGTTGCCGTCATCGATTTGACTCCGGCAAGTGAAGCGCCTATTATCGCAGCAGCGCTACCAAGTTCATCTTCCATTTGAATAAAAGTTCCGCCAACTTTAGGAAGTTCCCTTGACATCACCTCAGCTATGTCCGTTGCAGGTGTGATGGGATAGCCTGCAAAGAATTTACATCCTGCAACAAGGGCTCCCATGGCACATGCCTCGTCTCCCTGCATCATCGTAAATTTTTTATCCATTTTTCAGCACCACTTTCTTTGGGGTAACTTCTATGGCGAAATCTGGGCAAAGGTTAACACACTGCATACAACCTATACATTTATCCATATCGGATATCTTTGGGGACTGCAGTTCGCCCTCTATTATCGTGTGTGTTGGACACACCCAATAACATATACCACACGATTTGCAAACTGAATAGTCAATATTCACATTGAAAAGTTTCTTTTTCATTCATGCGCACCTCCTCATGGTGCTATTTTAACATTGAAAGGAACACACCTGCAACCAGTGCCGATCCTATGACGCCAGAAACATTTGGTCCCATAGCTTGCATTAAAATGAAGTTATGTGGATCTTCTTTTTGAGCTACCTGTTGGGCAACTCTTGCTGCATCCGGAACTGCTGACACTCCAGCGGCTCCGATAAGAGGGTTGATCTTGTTCTTGAGAAAAAGGTTTAAGAACTTGACAAAGAGTACTCCACCTGCAAGTGAGCACGAGAATGCCAGAAGTCCAAGACCTAAAATTTTTAAAGTGTCTGGTGTGAGAAAGGTTTCAGCTTTTGTCGTACCTCCGACTGATAGCATAAGAAGCACTTCAACAACATCGAGCAAAGCGTGACCAGATGTATCTGCAAGCCTCTTGGTTAAAGGCACCTCATTCAAAAAATTCCCGAGCATCAACATTCCTATCAACGGAAGAGCCTTAGGGATTAAAATGCCGGCTATAAGCGTTGTGGCCACTGGAAATATCATTCTTTCTGTTTTGGAAACAACGCGGGGTTGCTTCATTCTTATTCTTCTCTCCCTTTTCGTGGTTAACAATTTCTGAATAACGGGTTCTAAAAATGGAATGAGTGCGATGTAAGTATAAGCTGCCACGGCAACCGTCCCGAGTATCTCTGGAGCAAGATGAGATGTGATGAATATGCTGGTAGGACCGTCTGCACCACCGATAATTCCTATTGAAGCACTTTGGAAAATGTTGAATCCCACCGCCCTTGCAGTGATAAAAGCGGCCATTATTCCTATTTGAGCTGCTCCACCTATGAGAAACAGAATTGGACTTGCTAAAACGAATGAGAAATCGGTAATAGCCCCTATCCCAAGAAATATCAGTGGCGGATATATCCCAGTGTACATACCTTGTTGAATGTACCACATTATTCCACCTGGAATTGATATGCCATTCACAACACTGGGAGCGGAAAAAATGCCAGACGATATTGCCGGAATATTGGAAATCATCATTCCAAACGCAAGTGGTATGAGAAGTAAGGGCTCAGCATGGCGCTTGTACGATATATACATCATAAACAGTGCGATTCCTATCATAATCAAGTTTCCAACACTGAACGTGTAAATAGCACTTGCAGAAAACACTTTTTGAATATTGGCCAATAAGCCCACTGTTTCACCTTCTTTCATTCATCAAAAGCACTGAAAGAGGGGGCACACACTACTTGTATGCGCCCCCAACTTCAAAATCTCATTTATTGTTTTTATTTTGTCTTGATTGGACAGTTGACTGCGCTGCCGCAAGCCTTGCAATAGGCACTCTGTATGGCGAACAGCTTACGTAATCCAAACCTATCTCATCAACTGTTTTAATGGAGTCCGGATCCCCACCATGTTCTCCACAGATTCCGAGTTGAAGATCAGGTTTAATCATTCTTCCCTTTTCCTTGGCCATCTTCACAAGAGCACCAACTCCATCTTTGTCAAGTGTTTTAAAGGGATCAACTTTGAGAATTCCCTTATCCAAGTAGTCTTTGAGGAACTTCCCACTGTCATCTCTGCTGAATCCAAACGTCATTTGGGTGAGATCGTTAGTTCCAAAGGAGAAGAATTCTGCTTCTTTCGCAATTTGATCGGCTGTTACAGCAGCTCTTGGGACCTCTATCATTGTTCCAACGAGATATTTCAGATCTACGCCGCTTCCTTTAATCAAATTGTCCGCAGTCTCCACGATTATGTTCTTCACGTATTTCAACTCGTTAACGTGACCAACAAGAGGAACCATGATCTCTGGAATCACTTCTATGTTTTCTTCTTTCTTCAATTCAATGGCAGCGAGGATGATTGCTTTCGTTTGCATAACGGCGATTTCAGGATAGGTAATTGCCAAGCGGCAGCCTCTATGTCCCATCATTGGGTTAAATTCGTGAAGTGCTTCGACTATTTCTTTAACTTTATCAAATGAAATCCCAAGATCGTTAGCGAGTTTTCTCTGGGCTTCTTCTTCTTTTGGCAAGAATTCGTGAAGTGGCGGATCTATGAGGCGAATGGTAACGGGAAGGCCTTTCATTTCCCTGAACAGTCCTTTGAAATCTTCTTTCTGTATTGGAAGTAATTTGGAAAGAGCTTTTTCTCTCTGTTCCTTTGTCTCAGATGCTATCATTTCACGAACAGCTGGTATCCTGTCGTTTTGGAAGAACATATGTTCTGTCCTGCAAAGCCCTATGCCTTCTGCACCAAAAACTCTTGCAACTTTTGCATCTCTTGGAATATCCGCATTTGTTCTGATACCAAGCCTTCTTATTTCATCTGCCCATTTTAGGAGAGTAGCAAGATTGCCTTCAAGTCCTTGCGGCTTGATGGTTTTTATGTTTCCAACGAAGACTTCGCCTGTTGACCCATCAATGGATATCCAATCTCCTTCTTTAACGGCTGTGTTTCCAACATGAAACTCTTTACTCTCTTCATCAACGTCTATGGCTTCACAACCAACCACAGCGCATTTCCCCATTCCTCTTGCGACAACGGCAGCGTGTGAAGTCCTACCTCCACGGGCAGTGAGAATTCCTTGTGCGGCCACCATTCCGGCGACATCTTCTGGAGAAGTTTCTGGTCTTACGAGCACCACAGGCTCATTTGCACCCATTTCTTCAGCAAGTTTCGCCGAGAAAACAGCTTTCCCTGCTGCAGCGCCTGGAGAAGCTGGCAGTCCCTTGGCTATAAGACGATTTTCTTCAATAACTTTTCTCTTTTCGTTTGGATCAAACATGGGGTGGAGGAGTTGATCAACATGATCTGGAGTTACTCTCATAACGGCTTCTTCTTTTGTTATAAGATCTTCATCAACCATGTCAACCGCGACTTTAACCGCAGCCAAAGCGGTTCTCTTAGCGGAGCGTGTTTGAAGCATATAAAGTTTTCCTCTTTCGACGGTGAATTCAACATCTTGCATGTCTCTGTAATGATTTTCGAGAATATCAAAAATTCTGAAAAGCTCGTTGTAAGCTTCCTCAGAAACTTTTTTCAAACCTTCAAGACTTTCAGGAGTTCTTATACCAGCAACAACATCTTC
>CAYYEU010000030.1:0-12189 GCA_964470975.1 uncultured Mesoaciditoga sp.
GCGTGCATCTTGTTCGTCTTTGATGAATTGTTCGTCAAAAAACTCATGGTCTTTTTGGATGAATCGAGATAATCCAAAAACTCTTCAACGCCTTCTATCGCATTGCCATCAAGAATGATTGTTCCGTCCAAGTCAAATGAAAACAGCTTTACGTTTTTCAAATCATCTTTGTACTTATCCATCTTCAAAAGATTTTCAGTGTAAAAATCCGCAACCTTGTTTTCCATCATCAAGCTCCCTTTACAAATATATACAATATTCAGAGGTTTCAAGAGACTTTCACGTAAATTGCCCTTGCTTCTGCCAACACGTTCTTTCCATCTGTGATTTTTGCAGAAGTGTGAATCGTTCTGTGCTTGAGTTCTATAACATTGCCTACAACTTTCAGTTTTTTTCCAATAGGGGTAGGCTTTTTGTACTTCACGTTTATTTCAGCGGTTACGGCCTGCATGCCTTGACTCATGATTGCCCATGCCATTGCCTCATCCAAGACGGTTGCGACAATTCCACCATGGGCAATTCCTTTCCATCCCTGAAAATGCTCATTCAAAAGAAAATTGCATCTTACTTCCCCGTTTCCAATTTCAAAATCCAAATTTAGCCCACATTCATTTTTCTTTCCACAAGCAAAACACATATCCGTTGACGTTGTTTTCATGGAATGATTTCCTTTCCTTATGTTTTTCAATGAACTATGGCAGAAACGATCATGAGATAAATGGCTATTCCGGATACATCAACAAGCGTTGCAAGTAAAGGCCCCGACATCACAGCTGGATCTATTTTAAAGAGTCTCCCTATAAATGGCATGGTTGCACCTATTACATCTGCATACAAGGCAATCACCACTACCGCAAGGCCAACGGAGAAATTCATAAAAAGGTTTCTTGACAGCAAAAATGCCCTGAAAAAAAGCAAAGTTCCAGCAGAAATTCCTATGATTGATGCTATAACTAATTCCCTTAGAAGAACACGCCACCAGTCTCTTTTTTGTATTTCCCCAAGTGCCATTCCGCGAATGACAAGTGCGGATATCTGCGAGCCCGTGTTCCCGCCTGTAGACGACATGGTTGTTATAAAGGCGGTCATTATCGGAAAAGCTATGATCATACTCTGAAAATGTCTCACTATTTCTCCACTTACGCTTTCGAAGAGCATCAAGCCCAATACCCATGGCAACCTGTTCTTCACAAAAATCCACCAGGGGGTATGAAAATAAGGGGTTTCCGTTGTACTCATACTTGCCATGTGATGAATGTCTTCGGTTGCCTCTTCGTCTATAACGTCGATAATATCGTCAACCGTGATAATTCCGACAAGCCTATCATCACTATCAACGACTGGTACGGATATCAAGTCGTATTTCTTCATTATCGATGCAACATCCTCTTGAGTATCTGTGGTGTAAACGTATACGGGATTTGGGTTCATGACATCTTTTACGATGGTTTCATCTTCGGCGAAAATCAAATCTTTCAGTTCTACTATTCCTAAAAGCTTTCTGGTTTCATCAACTGCAAAAAGTGTGTATATGGTTTCTTTTTCTCGCCCTTCTGAGCGAACGTGCTTTAAGGCTTTCTCCGTCGTCATATTGACTTGAATGCTCACATATTCAGGAGTCATCAAACGCCCAGCAGAGTCTTCAGGGTAATTCAATATATTGAGTGCCGCTTTTCTCTCTTCAGGGGAAAGAAATTCCAACAATTTGCTAACAACATTTGCCGGCATTTCTTCTAAAAGTTCCGTTCTGTCGTCTGGATCCAAATTTTCAAAGATACTTTTTAGAGTTTCATCCTTAAAAATTTGGATCAATTTTAACTGTTCATCAGGTTCAAGTTCCGAAAAAACCTCAGCCGCCACATCCTTTGTCAAGAGTCTGAATATTATCAATTTCTCTGTTGGTGGAAGTTCTTCGATCACATCGACTATAGATGCTGGTTCCTGATCTTGAATTAGTTTCTTTAAAGTTTTAAAATCCCTGGATTCTATGAATTTTCTCACGTCTATCTTGATTGGTATTTTCATAAAAACTGGCACTCAGTAGTTAATCACTTTGAAAGTGCCTACACCTCCTTTCCACGCTAAAAGGCTGCGAGCATGTTGCAGGCAATTTGTTAGAAGTTATCCTTGTTGAAGATGTTTTATTCTATCTGGATCTTAGGGTGAATTTGGCTTCTGATTATACCACGGTGATGTTTGAATTTTGAATTTCTACGCAAATTCAAAAAAGCTCTTCAAATCGAAAAAATATCGAGATATTAGTAGAATTCAGTAGATATAAAGAGTATTCATCGTTTTAAGCTTGATTTTGAGAGTTATTTGCCATTAATCTTTAAAAATCACCCAAAATTGCCTTTGACATGCTAAAAAATTAGTGATAAAGTGTTTGTAAGGAATGATTACTTATTAACAAATGCTTCATAATTAATGAAATTAAGATTAAAGAATATCAGGGATTTGCCGATCACTTTCATTGTTTTCCACAAAACTGGAGTAGCCCGCTAAACAAATTCACATAAACCAATCTCTCGAAAGGTGTGATCTGATGAGTTGGTGGAAAGAAGGAGTGTTTTACCAAGTATATCCGAGAAGCTTTAAAGATTCAAATGGAGATGGCATTGGAGATCTGCATGGGATAACACAGAAATTGGATTATCTTTCTTGGCTGGGAGTAGATGCAATATGGATATCACCTTTTTTTAAATCTCCGATGGTTGATTTTGGCTATGATGTTAGTGATTACGTGGACATTGACCCAATCTTTGGGACACTTTCAGATTTTGACGAGCTTCTCCAAGAATCACATAGAAGAGGCATAAAAGTTGTGATTGATCAGGTGTACAACCATACTTCTGACAAACATCCCTGGTTTATGGAGTCGAAGCGTTCTCGAGACAATTCAAAAGCTGACTGGTATATTTGGAGAGATCCGAAACCAAATGGTGCTCCTCCAAATAACTGGGTATCATTTTTTTCTGGTGAAGAACCTGAAAGTGCATGGGAATGGGACAAAAACAGAAAGCAGTATTATCTTCACCTTTTTGCCAAAGAACAACCTGATCTCAATTGGAGAAATCCAGAGGTAAAAAAAGCTGTTTTTGATTCCATACGTTTCTGGTTGGACCGAGGAGTAGATGGATTTAGATTTGATGTGGTGAGTTTGTATTACAAGGATCCGAAGTTCAGAGATGCAATCAAACGACCAAATAAAAAGGAGTCTCACAAAGCCCGCGATGATTATTACTTCGACCGTTTTTGTGAAAGACCTGAAACGATATTGGCTGTTGAAGAGATAAGAGAACTTATGGACTCTTACAATCAAAAGGTAAGCATAGGTGAGGTGGTCACGGAAAAAGAACAATACGGATATTTGGACTTTGTTAATGATGGGAGACTCAACCTTGCCTTTAACTTCGATTTTATGAAAAACGTCTCACTCGATCCTTTGAAAATAAAAAAACTCGTTGAACGTACAGAAAGAATTTTTGAAACACGTGCGTGGCCTTGTTACGTTCTGGGAAATCATGATAGCCACAGAGTAATTAGCAGATTAACGAAGAATATGAACATGAATGTCAGCGAAGATGAAAAAAAGATGATTTCCAAGCTCCTGGCAACTCTTCTTCTCACACTTCGAGGTACTCCCTTCATTTACTACGGCGAAGAAATTGGTATGGAAAACACCGATATCCCATATGAAAAAATAGTGGATCCGGAGGGGAAAAATTTGTGGCCTAAAGCGCAAGGGCGAGACGTTTGTCGAACTCCGATGCAGTGGGACAACACTGAATATGTAGGATTTTCAACCACAGAACCGTGGCTCCCCGTCAATTCAAATAAATTGTGGGTAAACGTAGAAGATGAGATGAAAGATCCAAACTCCGTTTTGAACTATTACAAATCCCTTTTGCAAATACGAAAGGGTTTTGCTGCGCTAAGGAGGGGTGAGATCGAATTTTTAGATTCTCCAGATGGCATTTTGGAATATATAAGAAGAAGAAACTCAGAAAAAGTGTTGGTGATTTTGAATTTCACGAATTCGCAAATTCGAACTCCCGTTGAATTCAATGGGAAAGTGATTTTGAGGACATATAGAAAGGGTGATGAAGAAA
Source organism: uncultured Mesoaciditoga sp. (assembly GCA_964470975.1). GTDB lineage: Bacteria > Thermotogota > Thermotogae > Mesoaciditogales > Mesoaciditogaceae > WGFY01. Next base: position 4,113 of record CAYYEU010000030.1, read on the forward strand.
TTCATCATGAAGTGAATTTGGAACCATTTGAATCGATCGTTGCCAAAATTCTTTGAGGATATAATTAGTCTCCTCAAAAATTGAGGAGCTAAATTCAAAATATAGGAGGCGTTTTGAAGTGAGAAAGAAACTGGTATTTTTAGTGATCGCCGCGATGATTCTACTTTCGGGCATAACTATGGCGGCGAAAACGTCCATCACGTTTTTGACGGGGCCTGACACACAAGGATTTTTCGCGAAGGCCATAGCAAATTTCGAAAAAGCCAACCCTGACATCACCGTAAATCTTATTCAGGGACCTCATTCTACTAATGCACGCCAACAGATGTTCATGACAGCCTCAATGGCTCACACATCTCCCTACGATCTCGTGTGGGCAGATATAATATGGATTCCACCGTTAGCCGCACAAGGATGGTTACTTCCAATTGACAAATACGTGGACGTTCAGAAACTCTACGCACAGAATTTCAGAGCAACAGTTGATGGAAGTATTTGGAAAGGTCATATATACAGAGTCCCGGTTATGAGCGATGCAGGGCTTATATACTACAGAAAAGATCTACTTGAGAAAGCAGGAATAAAACCACCAAGAACTTACAAAGAACTTTTTGAAGATGCCCAAAAATTGCAGGATCCTTCCAAAGGCTTGTGGGGATTTGTTTACCAAGGTGCACAATATGAAGGACTTGACTGCTTCTATCTTGAATGGCTTTGGGGTAATGGTGGATATTACTACGATCCTGTTAGTAGAAAAGTGGGAATAGATTCTCCACAGGCAATCCAAGCAACACAATACCTCGTGGACACCATTCACAAATACAAAATAACCCCACCTGACGTTTTGACGTTCATGGAAGAAGAATCAAGGCAGATGTTTGAGGCCGGTCATGCGGTTTTCTTGAGAAACTGGCCGTACGTATGGGTATTGGCGCAAACAGATAAAAATTCGAAGGTGAAGGGTAAAGTCGGCGTTACAACAGAAGTCAGTGCCGATGGTCAGCATCCTTTCGCAACCCAAGGTGGATGGGGAGTGTCCATATCTGCATTCATAGACAAGGCAAAAATTCCAGCCGCCATCAAATTTGCCCAATTCATGAACAGCTACGAAACAGAAAAAATGATGGTCAAAATGCAAGGTAACGATGTTTCCAGACGAGACATATACTACGATCCCGAAGTGCTCAAATGGAATCCGTTCTTCAAAGATCTTCGCACCATACTTGAAGGCACAAGGTGGAGACCAGCAAGTCCTCTTTGGCCAAAATTGTCCGACATCATGTCGAGATACCTGACAATGGCTATGACACAGCAGATGACACCAAAGCAAGCTAACGAAGCGATGGCCAAAGCTGCAAGAAAAGCTGTTCAAGAATATTGGTCAACGCACTAAGACAACAATTCAGCGGCAAGCAGATATCTGCTTGCCGCTTTGCTTAAGCAAAAGGAGGTGTGAGGTTTGCCAAAGCAAAGTGTTATTCCCAAACATGAAAAAGGATATTGGCGTGCTGTTTTTGGATTCGTATCTCCTGTAGTGGTATTTTTCACGATTTTTCAAATATACCCATTGATGAAGAACGTTTGGCTTTCTTTTACAACCATAAAAGGAGGATTTACTCTTAACAATTACTACCAAATTCTTACAAGCCAGTCTTTTTGGCAATCGACGTGGATTACCGTGTCATTTTCTTTGATATCAGTTTCCATTGAGATGTTTATAGGCTTTATTTTTGCTTTGTTGCTTAATCAAGAATTTCGCGGCAGAAAAGCTCTTAGGACTGTCTTTTTAATTCCATGGGCATTACCAACAGCCATCATGGCTACCGGATGGAAGTTTCTACTTCAGCATTCGTATGGGCCATTTCCGTGGCTTTTGTATTGGCTTCATCTTGTAAAGGCACCACCTTATTTTCTTTCAACTCCAAACCTTGCCTTTATCTCTATAATCATGGCTGATGCTTGGAAAACCGTACCATTTTGTGCACTCTTGCTACTTGCAGGATTGCAAGCGATCCCAAAAGATCTTTATGAAGCAATGCAAGTTGATGGAGCTGGATGGTTTTTTCAATTGAGGAAACTCACTGTTCCTTTGATGATTCCAGCTATAGTCGTTACGCTCATGTTCAGATTTTTGCAAGCATTTGGCGTGTTCGATTTAATATGGGTTCTCACAAATGGTGGACCCGGAAACGCGACGATGGCGTTATCTCCTTTTATATATCAACAAACTTTCAATTGGCTTGATGTTAGATCTGGCGCAGCCACATCCGTGATGATGTCGATGTACATACTGGTACTTGTCATAGTTGTCTGGACGACGAGAAGTTACATAGGAAGGAGGTACACTCAGTGAGATTGAAACGTTTTTTTCTTTACGTTGGTGTTGTGATTATGGCTTTTTACTGCCTTTTCCCAATTTACTTTTTAGTTCTGGATTCTTTTGAGCCGACAAGTGTCTCATATTCTTCACCACCGATACTTTATCCAGTGGCTTTCACTTTTTCAAACTACATTGGGGTATTCAAGGACATACCTTTGTTGACCTACATAAAAAACAGCACGATTGTTTCTTTAAGTGCCACAGCTATCGTTATACTTATTGGATCGATGGCAGCATTTGCCGTTGCCAAAATCAGATTTAGAGGGTCCAATCCTTTCATGAACTTCTTACTCATACTCGGATTCTTTCCGGCGGCAACTATGATATTTCCACTCTATGAGATGTTCGCTAACTTTCACTTGTTGAACAATTATCTTAGCTTGATCTTGCCATACACTTCGGTAAGTATCCCGTTAACGGTGTGGATCCTTGCCACGTACTTTGAGCAGATACCAACCGCTCTTTACGAAGCGGCTAGGGTAGATGGTATGTCGAGATTCCAAGCCTTTTACAAGATAATACTTCCGCTGGGAATACCGGCTGTTTCAACGGTGGCCATACTCAATTTTATAGCATGTTGGAATGAATTTATACTTGCATTGACGTTTATGACCAAAGAAAACATGAGAACTATTACCGTTGGTATTTCCATGATATCCGGTAGATTTTCGTATCAATATCCATGGGGCGAGATCATAGCGGGAGCGCTTCTTGTAACTGTACCTTTGGTTATCATAATATTCATAGCCCAAGAAAAGATCATCAGTGGTCTTACAGCTGGCGCCATCAAAGGATAAAATCATTTAGAGGAAGTGATGAATGCGTGCATAGATTAGAATTTCAAAACGTTTACAAACGTTTTGGAGAAAAAGTAATAGCGGTCAACGATGCGAATTTTTTTGTCGATGAAGGGGAGTTCGTGACCTTGCTTGGCCCATCTGGCTGTGGTAAAACGACCACTTTACGCTTAATAGCCGGCTTGGAAAGGACAAGCGAGGGGAAAATATTGATAAATGATAAAATCGTTAACGCTTTGTCTCCATCCGAAAGAGATATCGCGATGGTTTTTCAGAGTTACGCGTTGTATCCTCATATGAATGTGTTCGAAAACATAGCCATTCCTTTACAAGTTAGAAAAATGTCGAAAAACGATGTAAAAACGAGAGTTGGAAGCATCGCTCAAATGCTGGGAATATCAAATCTCTTGGATAGGAAACCACGGGAGTTAAGCGGAGGACAACGTCAGCGGGTAGCAATCGGACGGGCTCTGGTTAGAAATCCTAATTTGTTCTTGTTGGATGAACCACTTGCCAATTTGGACGCGATATTAAGACATAGAATGAGAGGGGAACTTAAGGCGTTGTTTCACAGCGTGCACGGCACTACGATCTACGTCACTCATGACCAGGAGGAAGCCCTGGCAATGTCGGATAAAATAGTGGTTATGAATTACGGCGTAATTCAACAAATAGGGGCCCCTGAAGAGATATACAAGCGTCCTGTGAACAAATTCGTTGCCGTTTTTGTGGGTAATCCCCAAATAAATATGATAGAGGTCAAAGAAGTCAAAGCCATGAGTAAATTGTTGTCTCCTTCAAAATTGAATGCCATTGAAAAACTTGCCCATGAGGGAAAGGTTGAAATTGGGATAAGGCCAGAAAACATCGTTTTAGGCGAAGGAAATGTAATTGGGAAAGTCACACTCATAGAACCCATGGGGGCCAATCTTTTAGTTTCAGTTGAAACCCCATTGGATTCGGAAAAAGTAAAAGTCAAATTGTTCATATCGAATACCGTTAAGATTTTGGAAGGAGATGACGTGAAATTTTCCATTAAAGAATCGGAGTTACTCTTTTTCTTAAATGAAAAACGAGTTGATGTTGAAGAATGAACTTGACGCTACCAACGACAACTTTTCATGCTTCAACCTTAAAACATATCAGGTACCGATTAGGAGTTCATAATGGGTGAAATCAAAACCACTGATCTTAGAAGATATTTAAGAGCAAAAAACATGAAAAACCTTTTAGATATTCTATTAAAAAAAGATGAGATTGCAAGAGTAGAATTATCAGAAATAACAGGTCTCACCAAAACCACTGTATCTTCGATGGTACACGAATTGATATACAAAGGTGTTCTCGAAGAGACTCATCCTATTCTCAACAAAAATGGTGTGGGAAGAACAATAACCCCTCTTAGGATCAGAGAAGATGCAGCTTATGCAGTTGGCATAGAGTTATCAAGACACCATATAAACGCTGTGTTGATAAATTCACATGGAGAAATAATTTTGAGAAAAACTGGTCCATCATACGGTGATGTCGGGCCTCAAAAAGTGATCAGTACCCTTTTTGAATTTGTGGATGATATTTTCAAATCTCTCTCAGGGAACAAAAGAATTGACACAATAGGCATTGGAGCGCCTGGCTCCATTGATGTAAGAGGAGGTGTAATTGTAGAACCTCCCAATTTCTTTGGGTGGAAAAACGTTCCTTTAGGCAAAATAATGTTTGAGAAGTACAACGTTCCAATTTGGATTGAAAATGATGCTAACTGTGCGGCTCTGGCTGAAAAATGGTACGGTAAAGGTAAGAATTTAAACACGTTTTTGTACGTACTTTTGAATGAGGGCATAGGTGCTGGAATAATTATCAACGAAGGGGTTTACAAAGGTGCTTCCAATTACGAAGGAGAGTTGGGTCATGCATTGGTTAGAGACGGCTCAAAAGTGCACTTTTTGGAAGATGTCTGTGGAGTTGAATCTTTGCTGGAAACGATCAGCATCCACGCGAATAACGAAAAGAACACGAGCGATCTGTCTAAAGTAAATGACGAAGTGGTAAAAAATGCTGGTCACTTAATTGGCGAATCTCTCGCAACGGTGGCAAACATGCTGGCACCAGAAAAGATTTTTATAGGAGGGAAAATAACCACGTTGGGCAATAGGATTTTAAGCTCTGTAAGAGAAGCGTTTAACGAATATAGCCTTGGAAGAAAATGGGGAAAAGCCATTTGCATAGACTTTTCTGACATGTATGAAGATGCGATCAGCATGGGTGCAGCGACGTATGCAATGAGACATTTTGTTTTTGAGAAGGCGATAAATGCCCGTGAACCATATTCGAAGGAGGGATTAAAATGAATATTATAGAATTTCCAAAAGATTTTCTATGGGGAACGGCCACTGCTTCTTATCAAATAGAAGGTTTTCCATTGGCAGATGGAGCGGGCCCTTCGATATGGCACCGCTTTTCACACACGCCTGGTACGACGCATGAAGGTGATACCGGAGACGTTGCTTGCGATCATTACCATCACTACAAGGAAGATGTAGCCATGATGAAAGGGCTTGGTATTAAAGCTTACCGCTTTTCCATTGCATGGCCAAGAGTATTTCCGAATGGAAAGGGAAAGATAAATCTTAAAGGAATGGATTTCTACGATAGACTTGTGGATGAGCTGATGAATGCTGGGATAGAGCCATTTGTAACGCTTTACCATTGGGATTTGCCGGCAGCGCTTCAAGATGAAGGTGGATGGATGAACAGGGATATCGCAAATTGGTTTTCAGACTACGCCGATTACGTATTTCAAAATCTTGGCGACAGAGTCAAGTATTGGATCACCCTTAACGAGCCATGGGTAACGGCGTTCATGGGACACATGTTCGGAATCCACGCGCCAGGAATGAAAGATGTGTATGCGGCCTTCAAAGTCGTACACAATCAGCTGAGAGCCCATTCAAAAGCGATCGATGCTTTCAGAGCTGAAAGCCTTGAGGGGAAAATAGGCATCACCCTTTCAAATCACTCTCAATCACCAGCATCACGAGACAAGGCAGACGTTATGGCAGCTCAAATTGCCCATGAGCAAATAAATTACCCACTGTTTTTGAATCCTATATTCAAAGGTGAATATCCACAACATCTTCTTGCTGTCGCAAAAGGTTATTTCCCAGACGGATATGAACGTGATATGGATGAGATAAAGAAATCAATAGATTTTGTGGGAATAAATTACTACTCAGGAGGGCTGGTAAAATCGGATCCAAGAGCCCCATTTGGGGTAAAAACACTGGAACGTGGACTTGAGAAAACGGATATGGGATGGGAAATATATCCGCAAGGATTGTATGAAATACTCACAGGAGTCCAGGACACTTACAATCCAAAAGAAGTTTTCATCACAGAAAATGGTGCGGCATTCAAAGACTCTGTGGTAGCTGGAGAAGTGCACGATCAAAAAAGAATAGAATACCTTAAATCTCACTTTGAACAAGCACATCGAGCACTAACGGATGGCGTGAAGTTAAAGGGATATTTTGTGTGGTCTTTAATGGATAACTATGAATGGGCTGAAGGATATTCAAAACGCTTTGGAATCGTCTATGTTAATTACAAAACGCAGAGAAGAACGATCAAAGATAGTGCGAAATGGTATTCGAATGTGATCTCAAAGAACGCGCTAATTTAACCAAAGTCGCGAATGCGGCTGTGGTTAAATCACCCAGAGGAGATATTTCTATGGATAATGAAACGCTTTTAAAAGCTGCCGAAGAGTTTGGGACGCCACTTTACATCTACGATTTGAAGGAAATAAAAAACCGCATTCATAAAGTACAAAACACTCTAAAAGGAATTGAATACAACATTTTCTTTGCATTTAAGTCGAATTCGAACGTTCATTTGTTGAGCTTTATGAGAGAGTTAGGATGTGGCGCAGACGTTGTTTCAATGAACGAGTACAAGATGGCAAAATACGCTGGTTTTACCCCAGATGAGATAGTGGTAAATGGAAATGGAAAAACCCAAGATGAATTAAGAATTTACCTTGACGAGAAGGTGAAGTGTATAAATGTGGACTCCGTGGAAGAAATCGAAAAATTTCCCAAGGACTTACCAGCTCATATTGCCATAAGAATAAATCCCGATGTTGATGCGAAAACCCATCCTCACATATCGACAGGACTTAAAGAGAATAAATTCGGTGTGGATGTAAAAAGCGCTTCAACTCTTGTTCGTTCTCTCCCACCAAATTTGAAATTAACAGGTCTTCATTGCCACATAGGCTCTCAAATAACCGATGTTTCGCCATTTGTTGATGCGCTAAATTCTTTGAAATTTTTCATCAAGAAAGAAAACCTGAAGCTCAAATTTTTAAACATCGGCGGAGGGTGGGGAATAGATTATTTTCACAATGGTACCGAATTGAATATCAAACGATATCGAGAAAAGGTCGTTCCCGTACTCAAAGGATTTGAAATCCCTATACATTTGGAACTTGGAAGATTTCTTGTAGGTCCTGCAGGATACCTTGTTACGCGCGTTTCGGAAATAAAACGAACTACTACTAAGAATTTCGTAGTTGTCGATGCTTCCATGTCAACTCTTTTAAGACCTGCGCTTTACGGTGCCTACCATTATATTGAGTTTCTCTCCAACGGTCCAAAGATGTTGGCCGATGTAGTTGGACGCGCTTGTGAAAGTGGAGACACATTGGGAAAAAACAGGGAAATTAACGTTCCAAAAATCGGGGATCTCGGAATAATTTACGATGTGGGAGCTTACGGCTACTCACTGGCCTCGAATTACAATCTTTCTTTAAAACCTGCGGAAGTCACGTTTGATGGAGAAAATTTTAAGATAATCAGGCGTAGAGAAACCTTTGAGGATTTAACACGCTTTTGATCTTCTT
>CAYYEU010000031.1:0-12124 GCA_964470975.1 uncultured Mesoaciditoga sp.
GGGGAGAGTAAAAAACTATTCAAGAGTGGCTTTTTTCAATATGATTAAACTTTTGAAGTTGACGCACATTAAAAGTACCATAATTTAAGGGGGAGAAAACATCATGAATATATCAAAAAGGGTTGTAGAACATAGAAGATGGTTTCACCAACATCCGGAATTGGGTTTTGAAGAAAAAGAGACGTCTGATTACATAGCCACCCATCTCAAGAAAGCTGGAATACCATTCAAGAGACTAAAAACAGGGGTACTCGCAGATATAGACGTTGGGGCGTCAGAAACGATAGCATTACGAGCTGACATAGATGCCTTGCCAATTCAAGAAGTGGAAGGTAGATCGTACGGTTCGAAAAACATGGGCAAAATGCACGCGTGCGGTCATGATGCTCATGCAGCTATGCTTTTAACGGCAGCCGAATACATGACACAGAATAAACCCAACAAAAATGTGAGACTGATCTTTCAACCAGCTGAGGAAGGTAGAGGTGGCGGAGACTACATGGCTAAGCATGGTGCGGTGGATGGTGTTGACATGGTGTTTGGAATACATGTGTGGTCTAGAACTCAATCTGGAATGTTCGAGATCAAAGAAGGCCCTTTAATGGCGAGCGCATCAGAATTCGAGATAAACGTACATGGAAAAGGAGGGCACGCAGCTTCCCCTCAAGAAACGGTTAATCCAATTGCCATCGGTTCCACGATTGTCAACGAGTTGTACAAGATGAGAATGCTCAACGTAAATCCTCTTGAAAATGTTGTGATAAACGTTACCGCCTTTAACAGTGGAAACACTTTTAACGTGGTCCCTATGGAAGCGAAATTGTTAGGAACGATACGCACTTTTTCGAATGAAGTAAGGGATAAAATATTCGATGGAGTAAAAAAACTCGAAAAACTGTCTGAATCATTAGGCGCTAAAACAGATGTGAAACTCGATGTTGTAACCCCTCCTGTTGTTAACTCCAAGAAACCTGTAGAATTGGCCAAGGGCATTTTGAAAAGATTGAATTTCGAATTCAAAGAAGCGACGCCGAGTATGGGTGGTGAAGATTTTTCTTATTATTTAGAAAGAGTACCAGGTGCATTCATGTTTTTGGGAATAAGAAACGAAGCAAAAAACATAACCTCCCCTCATCACAGTCCTACCTTCGATGTGGACGAAAGTGTTTTGGAAAAAGGGGTTAAGTTCTTTATAGAAATTTGTCAATGATCCTTTTGAAAAATTTTCTCACTTCGTGATAAAGCCTACGAGTACAAATCCATATCCTCCATGGATAGTTATAACTTGCCCCGCCGGACAAGTTATAGCTTCAGTGTTAACATGATTTTTTATGTACTCAACATCTTCATCGGCATGAACATGTGCCACGATTATTCGGCTGTCTAACACGTCGTGAGAGTTTATAAAATTCGTTATTTCCTTAAGCACTCTTCTAAATCCAAGTGTTACTTTATACAGCTTTATCTCTCCGTCAATGCCTCTTAAAACTGGCTTTGCGTTGAAAAGACTTGTCAATTTCCCAACTATTGGACCCACTCTTCCACCTTTTACGAGATTGTCGATAACCTTTATACCGAATATGGTTTCAATTTTTTTTGAAAGTCCTCTAAGATTTTCAGCACTTTCTTTTAAATTCCCGCTCGATGCCAATTCTGAGGCCTTTAAGACCAGAGCACCAAGTGCTGCCGATGTGCTTAGTGAGTCGATAACTTCGATTTTTTCTCCAAAATCTTTTGCACTCAAAACAGCACTGTTGTAAGTTCCACTCAACTTCGATGACAAATGAACGGAAAGTATTCCGTCGTACTCTTCGAGTATTCGAGAATAAGCTTCTTGAAATTTTAATGGGGTAACTTGGGAGCTTTTGACGTTTTGCCCTGTGTTAATTTTTTCAATTATTTCGTCAGGTGTCATCGTCTTTTTCTTTCCATTCAAAACGATGTCCAATGGTACGACTTCGATATCGTACTTCTCGATCAAAGTCTGTGGAAGGTCGCAAGAACTGTCAGTCACCACTTTTATTCTCAACATTTACACCTCTTTTGTATAAGCTCAACGCGATGTCACCGTATTTCCGTCGAGAATAAAGAAACAGGTTCTTTCCATTTGATGGGGGCAATTCCTTTTCAAATGATTCTATTACAGCTACACCATCCACTTTTATGAGGTTGAAATGGTTGTCCAACTCTTTGAATGCCTCAAACAAAAGGCCTGTTCCAAATGGTGGATCGGCAAAAACAATGTCAAATTCCCTTTTTTTGCTGCTGAGCCTTTTCAGCGCTATTCTGAAGTCGATGTTCAAAATGGTGGCTTCACTGTGAATTCTTTCGATGTTCTTTCTGATGGTAACACAGGAAGAACGAGTGATTTCTACAATGGTGATCTCATTTGCGTTTCTGCTTAAGGCCTCTGCCGAAACAATGCCACTTCCTCCGAACAATTCCAAAACGCTTTTTTCTGAGACATCTATTATATCGTACAAGGCTTCTCTAACCATTGCCGGTGTGTATCTTGTCCTTTTATCTTGAACGGATGATACGGTTACACCTTTGAATCTTCCACCTGTTATTTTCACTTTAACCAACCTCCACGAATTTCACTCTCTCTCCATATCTACGCTTTATTTCCTTGAGCAAGTTAGGATAGGAATCAAGATTTGGATCATCGCCCAACAATTTCTTCGCGTCTTCTCGAGCATCAAAAAGCACGTCCGCATCTTTTGACAGATCGGCGATCTTGAATTCTGGCAAACCGTGTTGCCGCGTTCCTAAAAATTCTCCAGGGCCTCTGAGTTTTAAATCGTATTCAGAAAGTGAAAAACCATCAAATGTATGCACGAAGTAGCGCAATCTATCAATCTCAGCACCAGTGGTTATGAGGAAGCAATACGATTTATCTCCCGCACGCCCTACACGCCCTCTAAGCTGGTGAAGTTGCGCCAAGCCAAATCTTTCAGGATGTTCTATTACCATGACATTTGCATGAGGAATGTCTATTCCCACTTCTATCACAGTGGTAGAAACAAGGATTTGAACTTCTTTCTTTCTGAAACGCTCCATAACTTCTCTTTTTTCTTCAGAAGGCATCTTGCCGTGCAAAAGGCCTACATTGTAATTTGAAAAGGGGCCTTTTATGAACTCTTCATATATTTCTTTCGCGGCCTTTACGTCGATCTTGTCCGATTCCTCTATCAGTGGGGATATCCAAAAAACACCTGTTCCTTGATCTATTTCTTTTTTTACAAATTCAAAAACTTCATCTCTCCTTGCATTGTTTACCAACAGAGTCTTTGGTTTCTTTCTTCCAACGGGCATTTCGTCTACAACTGTCACATCCAGATCACCGTAATAGGTCATGGAAAGTGTTCTGGGAATCGGTGTGGCGGTCATGACAAGAGTGTCTACCGCTTTTCCTTTAGACATCAGAGCTTCTCTTTGTTTCACACCGAATTTGTGTTGCTCGTCTATTATCACGAGCCCAAGGTTGTTGAAAAATACATCTTTCTGAATCAAGGCATGAGTTCCGACTACTATCTTCAGTTCTCCACGTGAAATGTCTTCTTTTATTTTTGCTTTTTCTGAAGGGGAAGTGGCTCCCGTTAAAAGCCCTACAGTTCTATCTTGGCTTTGAAGATCTGCTTTTAATCTTTCGTAATGCTGAGTTGCCAACACGTACGTTGGTACCATGAAAGCCACCTGAAAACCGCTTTCTATCACATCAAGCATTGCAGCCTCTGCAACGACGGTCTTCCCACTTCCAACATCTCCTTGAAGCAATCTGTTCATGGCAAGTGGTTTTGAAAGATCGTTCTCTATTTCTGCGATCGAACGTTTCTGGGCATTTGTCAATTTAAAAGGAAGAGATTTTATAAATTTTTGAGAGAGTTCCCCTTGAAACTTTTTGGGAATTCCACCTTTTGATTGAAACTTCAGCCTAGTCATGAGTTGAGAGACTTCCAAAAGAAAGAACTCTTCATAAACGAGTCTTCTTTTGGACTCCCTCATGTGATATTCGCTTTGCGGGAAATGAATTCCGTAAACAGACTTTTTCACGTCCAACAGGTTTCTTTTTTCGATGATGTGTTGCGGTAAAGACTCTTCGATCAAGTGAACGTAGGAAATGTTGGCTTCGATCATTAAACGCATCATCTTTTGAGATATACCGGCAGTTAAATCATAAATAGGCGTGATTTTGGGTGGAGAGTCGTCCGCCACCTCAAAATCCGGAGAAACCACTTGAAATTGTCCGTAATTGTTCTTGACAATACCGCTAAAAGCTAAATGCTTCGCATTTTGAATTCTTTCGTAGACATAATCTTGGTTGAACCAAACAAGGTACATGTTTGAAAAACCGTCCGTTACTATTGCGGTAACGATCGTATATCCTTTCGCTCTACGTTTCTCAACACTTACAATTTTAGCAATTGCCGAGACTCTTTCACCAGGTCTTAAATTCAAAATGCTTAGTGGACGACGCCAATCATCATATAGCCGTGGGAAATGATACAAAAGATCCCTTACAGTGATAATTCCAATTCGAAAGAGTTTTTCTTCTCTAAATGGTCCAACTTTTTTTGCAAATTTCACTGGAGCATCAAGATCTACCTGTTTTTGTGGTGCTGGCGGGAGGGCAGTTAAGTCCTCTCTTCTGAGCTTTTCAATCATCACAAGACCGTTTCTTAAGCGTGTTTCAGCACGTTCTTGCGGAAGTTTTGATATTCCAAGGAAGTACTTGCAGAACTTCTCAAACCTCTCTAACGAACTTTCATGGATATCGTTAACACCGGTGAGAGATTTTTTCATAAAAGCTTCAATTTCCCTCAGTTTAGTTCGATCTTTCAAAGCCGTGTTGAACAAAGATTCAGAAGTGTCCACAAAATCTTCAAAAAGCATTTTATTCCCCAATTGGAAGTTTAAAATTCAGGATTGCTGGATGTTGTTGCACACAAATAGATGTCGCAATGGAATCGATTCCCATGCGCTGAAGCTCTATCTCATCTACCTGATTTCTTGCAAAAAAACCTATTACTCCAAGAGTGACAGCCATCAAGACTCCAATCAGTAAGATTGTCATTTGCCCCTTACGCATCGATATACCCCACGTAAGGGAGATTTCTGTGTTTTTGATCGTAGTCAAATCCATAACCAAGAATGAACTTGTCCTCTATATGAAAACCGACAAAATCAACTGGAATTTCGATTTTTCGATGGGCTTGTTTCTCAAAGAGGGTTACCACTTTTAAGCTGGCCGGATCGTATTTTGAAAAGTATTTCAAAATGTAGTTCAGTGTAACTCCTGTATCCACAATGTCCTCAACTACCAAAATGTGTTTCCCAGTTATACTTTCATCAAGCCAAGACTTAACTCTAACGCGTTCTGTGCTTCCTGCACCAGAATAGCTTGAAACTTGAACAAAGCTGTAAGAAACGTCCATTCCCATTTCCAAAACGAGATCACTGAAAAAATGCACCGCGCCTTTAAGAACACAAACGGCAACTATCTCGTTTGTCAGTGGTTTGTAAGACTGGGTTATTTCTTTGCCCAATTCTTTTATTCTCTCTTGAAGTTGTTCCCTCGAATAAAGTACGTGCACAGCTGCACCTCCAAATAATTCTATTTCTCAAAAGCAAAAAGAAATGTGAATCTACTGCATGATCACTTTGCTGATCTTTTTCACAACAGATGGCGAGAATTTTGCCGAGTTTCTTTTTGAATATCTATTCAAAAACCAATAGTAAAATCCTACAACTCCTCCGGAGATTCCCAATGACAGATAATCGTTAAGTCCAAACCAATATCTCAACATCATCGATACGGATAAGACTATGGCTACTGGGATGCCATATAGAAGACCGGAAAGGGCCGAAACGCTCACGCGTTCTGGTATCTCAATTTCCACCATGTCTCCTATTTTTACATCGTATCCTTTTGGATTCATGACGTGTATTTTCTTTTTTGCTCCGCAAACCGTGTTTAGAGCACAAGAACTACATGTGGAAGCACTTCCGCCAGAAAAGGCCTCTACTTCTAATGTATGCTTTCCGATCTTCAAAACTCTTGCAACTTCACGCATTTTCATCAACTCCTGGTATAATTATAGCATCATTGAGTTATCTTCAGAAAGTTAAGGAGAGATTTTGAAGTGAAATTCAAAATACAGCAAAATTAAATTAGGGATGTGAAAAACATTGAATGATATCGTCATCAGAACTGACGGAGGAGCACTGAGGAATCCCGGACCTGCAGCTTCAGCTTTTGTCATAGAAGATGGCAAAAGAATAATATGCCTTCATTCGGAATACATAGGAATCGCAACCAACAATGAGGCCGAATACAAGGCCGTGATCATGGCTTTAAAATACGTTAAAAAATTCAACACCCAAAAGATATCGATATTCAGTGACAGCCAATTGGTAGTTAAACAGTTAAATGGAGAATACAAAGTAAAAGCAGCTGGTATAATCCCATTATGGTCGATGGCAAAAAAATTGATAGGTGAAATGAACGCATCCATTGACTGGGTTCCACGTGACGAAAATAAACTGGCAGATTCGTTGGTTGGAAAAGTTAGGGGGAAAGAAAGTGGATAGAGTATTCGATGTCATCTTCTCTCCAAGAATATTTTTCAAAACGGCAAAGTTCAATCCAATTAGCACACTGATCACTATTTTGATCTTGTGGCTCACAAATATTCTGATTCTTTTTCCTACACTGAAGAGCATTCCGTTCTTCAGCGGATATCTGGTATTTTCGATAATCATTCTCGGAATATTGATCGTTTATTGTGCATTTGCCACAGCGCTTCACATGATTGTTGGAAAAGGCGGAAGAATTATGGGATTGAGCTTTCCATACGTTTTGATACCCCACGTGATGAGTGGATGGATCTTTTCTATGTCTTTGTTTTACAAGTGGGCAGCGGTTCTTTTTCTTATTCCGATCACATGGTCAATTATTCTTGAATTTTATTTAGTGAGAAGTTCAATGGGGTATGGCATACTTTACACTGTGATCGTAAGAATTGCTCGAGACGTTATCTTCTTCATGTGCCTGTATGCTTTTTTTAGGGGGTGGATAGTTTGAACGTAGGCATGATGACGGATACTTATATCCCCCAAGTGAATGGAGTTGCGACATCTGTAAGCCTTTTCAAAAGGTATCTTGAGAATCTGGGAGGGAAAGTGTACGTTTTCGCACCCATGATTCCCAAAAACGAGAGTGGAACTTTTAAAGTTAGCGGCCTTAAGTTTTTTTGGGAGCCTCAGCATAGATTTGCCATTCCCATCTCTCGCAAAATGCTGAATTTGACGATGAGGTTGAACATCGATATCGTTCATTCTCACGCGCCTTTCAGCATGGGTTTCCAAGCATTACGAATAAGTGAGAAACTCGGTATCCCACATGTTCACACATACCATACCTTGCTCACGGAATACAGGCATTACGTCCCTCTTCCATTCAGACCAACCGAAGAAGCTGTGAAGGAATTCAGTGCGTGGTTTTGCAACTCCACCGATGCCGTTATAGCACCTACGGATAAAATAAAAGAAGAACTTTTAGGCTATGGTGTAACAGTTCCTATACACGTTTTACCGACGGGAATAGATGTGGAAAGCTTTCAAAGACCGATGAAATTTTCGATAAGGCAACGCCATTCTATACCTCAAGATCACAAGATAATTTTGTACGCTGGCAGAATTGCGAGGGAAAAAAACTTGGATTTCATATTGAATGCCTTTGCCCTTTTGCATTCTGAACTTAAGAACACGACTCTTATCATGGTTGGAAATGGTCCGGAAATGCATGAAATCCTACACAAAGCATCGCGCATGGGAATATCAAATCATATCGTGATGACTGGCTACATTCCAAGAGACAATCTTGTCGAATACTATCGGCAATCGGATGTTTTTGCGTTTGCATCTGTTACCGAAACGCAAGGCTTGGTCGTTTTGGAAGCGTTGGCGGCAGGATTGCCAGTCGTTGCGGTAGCAAAAGAAGGGATAAAAGACGTTTTGAAAAATAACGTTGGATGTACCTTATTGAATGAAGCTGACACAATCCCATTCGTGAATGCGCTCTTAGAAATCCTGAAAAACCCTATTCTTTCAGAAAATATGTCAAGCGATGGTGTAAAATATGTTACGGATCATTGGTCAATGAATACCATGGCACGTAGGTTGAACGATGTTTATCGAGAAGTCTTGAAATCTTCTACAAGAAGGAGGAAAAAATATGATTCCCAATCTTTTTTTACTTATCTACGCCGCTTCGGATTACGGTTTTTCTAACAATTCTCTGATTTACAAGCACGACAAAAAAGAAATTCAGAAAGCGTTGATATGGACTGTCTTGATCGCTCTCTCACTCACTTTCGATCTTCTGACGAATTGGGTTGGATTGCTGAGTGTTACACTTTTCATTTTGTTTATGGGTGTGTCAACGTTGATTAAGTCAAGAAGTGATAAAAACTCATGGTATGTTTTATCAGAACTCATCAATGTTGGAATAGCGCTGATTTTCACGATACCGTTAGCGGGATGGCTTGAGGCGCATTCTTACCTTCGCCCTCCTTTCGTGAACTACCTTTTGGGATTAACAATTGCTTCGGTTGTTTTTGCCGATATATTTAGAAGGCTTGGCTATCTCCCCAGATCTTCTGGAGATTCAGATGGAAATTTTGAACGCATATTGTTGTTCATATTCGTGATGGCTTGGCAATGGTGGTATGTGGCCTTGACAATTGCGGCCATGTT
The DNA here is from genome assembly GCA_964470975.1 of uncultured Mesoaciditoga sp. Taxonomy (GTDB): domain Bacteria; phylum Thermotogota; class Thermotogae; order Mesoaciditogales; family Mesoaciditogaceae; genus WGFY01. The sequence goes on from CAYYEU010000031.1 coordinate 8,758, forward strand.
AGCTTACAGATTCGTTCGCTACAGAAAAATTTCAAGGTTGTGGTTTTTAAGTCCCTCCATTGGAATTGCGTTTTCGTTGTTGTGGTTTTTGTTGATGAGATTCTACTTGATTTAAAGTTTTGTGTGTTTCTGCCGATAACTCTGTTGGAGGGATTGATATGGTTGATAAGATCCAGAGTTTGGATTTCCCAAAAAATCAAGATGTAAAAGCGATTTTGCAATCCGGGAGCATCAAAGTTCAAAACAAAAATGGTGCAAGCAGAGGAAATAAGAATTCGGTGTCTTCAAAGAAAGCTTTTGAGGATTTGACAAAAAAACTTGAAGGCCTAAAAAAGATCATGAAGACGCATTTCAAATACGAGATACTTAAAAATCCTGACATGATAGTCTTAAAAATCATCAACGAAAACAACGGAGAAGTCGTTAGACAAATTCCCCCAGAAGAAGCCGTTCGACTTGCGAAAGCCATAGACGATCTTTTAGGATTGTTTGTCGATAAACATGTATGAATCATAGAGGTGATATGGTGTGAATGTCAATCCAACAAGCTCAAACGTGAACGATTACTTATCCATGCCACTTTCCATGCCTGGATTGGCAAGCGGAATGGACTGGCAATCCATGATCCAGAAACTTATGAGTGTGTCAGAAGAACCTCTTAAGAATTTGGAGGCTCAGAAAACATCTTTTGAGAGTGAACAAAATGCACTTGAAGAGAACTTCAAGCCGATGGTTGAGAATTTCAGACAATCTTTAATGACCCTTGAATTGTCGTCTACATTTCTCTCAAAATCATCGGATGTTTCCGATACATCTGTTTTAGATGCAACAGCTTCATCCACAGCACTTACTGGAAATTACCAAATCAAAGTTGATAACATGGCAACATTCACAACACTTGATCCCTCCAAAACAGTGGGAAATGCTGTAGATCCAAGTGAAGTACTCAGTGACCTTGATCTTAGAACTGCCGTAACGGCAGGCTATATCACCATAAATGGTGTGCAAATAAATGTGGACCCGTCAACGCAATCTCTTAATGACGTGATAAGCGCCATAAACAACTCTTCAGCTGGAGTTACAGCCTCTTACGATTCAACAAATGACAAACTTGTGCTAACTGGAAATGGAAATGCCGTTGTAAACCTTGGATCTCCAGGAGATACGTCGAATTTTTTGCAAGCTACGTACATTCAAAATGCTCCTCAGACTCTCGATACAAACGGAAACACAACGGTATCTTCCACTGTACACCTTGGCGCTATCAGCACGTCGTCTACGCTTTCAAGCCTCGGTGTAAATTCGGGAAATATATTGGTCAACGGTGTGCAAGTTGCCGTGGATTCCACCCAAACACTTGATACTTTGATATCGAATATCAACAATTCAAGTGCAAATGTCACAGCCTGGTATGATTCCAACGCAGACAAGGTGTACGTAAGATCGAATATCGGTGGACCGGTATCTATAACGGCTGCCGAAGCTGATACGGCTAATCCAACAAATGTTATAAGCATCTTGGGATGGGGTACTTCAGCAACTCAAACTACAGGGCAAAACGCTCAAATAGAGATCAGTTCCGATAGTGGCTCCACATGGACAACGTATACGAGATCCACGAATACGATAACAGATGTGCTGCCTGGTGTGACTCTAACACTTCATTCAACATCAACTACACCAACGACGTTAACGGTTTCTCAAGACACCTCGACTGCTGAATCGGCAATAGAGAATTTTGTTAATTCGTTTAACGATATAGTCAATTGGATAAACACACAGTATTCCCAGCAACCTTCAAAAAACCAAGCCACAACCACAAGTGGTTCTGCTCAAGGAGCACTTTATCATAACGAAATGCTTGACAGCGTACTTTCAAAAATGAAAAATATGGTTTATCAAATGGTTCCTGGGCTCTCAAAATACAACAGTTTACCCTCCATAGGTGTAAGCACTGGAGCGGTTGGATCTGGCTGGTATCAAACCATGGTTGGAACCCTTTCTCTTGATAAAGATAAATTAACTCAAGCGCTTCAAGACGATCCACAGCAAGTCTATGAGCTCTTTGCCAACGATCCGGCCAATTCAATTGGAGATCCAAACGCTGGCAATGGCGTTGTACAACAATTAGATGACAGTTTGTACACTTACACTCAGTACAACGGTTTGATAGATCAATACGCTTCTACTCAAGGGTATTTAGGCTCAAGATTGCTGAGTTTGAACTCACAAATAGTTCAAACTGCCAGATTTCTTAAAGAGCAGCAAACGTACTACATACAACAGTACACCGCCATGGAACGAATGATGGGTGGCTTGTCGGGCCAAAGTTCTTTTATTTCGAGTTTGTCAAGCCCATCGACTGGAACATCTTAAAAAAACGAGCGGACATTTTTTGATGATAAAGCGAAGTAAGCGCTGAGAGGAAACATGCATGTTACAAACATTGAAAAAGGCCGCCGAAGGACGGTCTTTTTTGTTTTAATGGTTCTCTTCTTGCAAAGCGGAAGAATCAAAATCTCATTTACCCATGGCATTTCGAAGAGAACCATTTTAATCTATCTTTTTTATTTTGATTTTTTAACAGTACGTGTGGCTATTAAATTCACATCTGTGTCAAGAATATTTTTTACAATAACCTGCCCTCTTCTCACAGGTGCATTTACTTGAATGGACTTTATAACATTCATGGCATCGAATATCAATCTTTTGGGAATGGCTCTTTCAGTTCTAACTGAGACAAGCGGCAATTCACCTCCGATAACTTTTACGCTCGTTGGAAGAACACGTTTTGGATCCGTAATTTCTTCTTTGGCGTATGCCTCTCCTCGAGGACATCTGTTTCCTGTTACCGATACAAACTTCCCATTTTCGTCCACGGTGACTTTCAAATGACATCCTATCGGACAAACTACACATGTCATATCAATTACTTTTGTTTTTTCAGCGTTTTCCATCATTTACTCGCCTCCGTTGCTGAAAGAGTAAGCTTTCCTTTCAAATTGTGCTTTGAGGGATCTACGTTTATCTCGATCATCTCACTTGGCTTGGCGGCTAAAACCGTTTTCAATTTTTGATCGTTCAATTGCAAAACGGTCGTACCCATTGGCTTTTTAACCCTTACATATAATTTGAAGGGTTCCGTTGCGGTAGTGTACTTTGTACTCACCACTCCGATACCTTCTCCTTCTTTTAGGATGCCCATTCTTTCAGGCAGTTCTTCTTCCTTTGCAACGCGAGCCGCGTTTTTACCGGCAATTTCTCCTTCAACAGCAGCGAAGTCGACCAAGTCGTGAATACACACGTTGTTTCCAGCGGCAAATATATTGTAAATGTTGGTTCTCATTAAATCATCCACGTTAGCGCC
>CAYYEU010000032.1:0-11953 GCA_964470975.1 uncultured Mesoaciditoga sp.
AATCATATTTTATCATAGAAAAACCTGTATGACAATATCCTAAAATAGTTAAGCGTTGTTGATTTTCTTGAGTCTTACGAAGAACGACACGATCAGCATGATGCCACCAAAAACGGCAAGTGCCGAACCCACTCCAAGTCTGTCCGCAAAAGCTCCTAAGATCGGCGCCGCTATGGCCATGGTCGTGGTCGTAACCTGAGATTCGACGGACAAACCGGATGCCATCGTTTTGTGTGAAATCATATCGCTTATAACAGCCACGTTCATTGGCCTCCTGAAATTTTCAAGCACGTACACCGCTAAAAAGAGTGCTATTGAGAGTAACTCAACATGATAACGTGTTGATATGCCCGCAATGCCAAGAAACACTGCCCCGAGAATGTAAGTTACATTGATGGCAGTTGGAAGATCTCTAAACCGTTTGCTTATCTTCGATGCGTTTCTTGAGGCGAAACTCGTTAGAAGATAAATGATGAAATAAACGATCCCAACGATCAGCGACGTTCTTCTTTGTGAACTCATTACCATAAAGATCGGCAATGAAAGTGCGAACATTTTCAAAATCGGTTGTAAATACTCCTTACTGACTTTGAAGAAGGAAGAAAATGTGGAGCTGTTCAATATTGCCGTCATTGCCTTGAAATTCGTGAAGATCCCAACAAAATTTTCAAAGGTCGATCTCATTTGTTTCAAAATAGTCCCCTTTTGTATTTTGGTAAGTTCACCGTCCAATTCTTTTGGATAAGTGGACAAGTTGATCAGATCTAAAACGTATGGAATTGTAGAAGCTATGAATATGTAGTGATAGCTTCCAGAGTAAAACACCAATCCAGCGGCTATAAGAGAACTTATGGCGGAACCCAATTGTGAAGCTGAACGTGTGTGGCCGTAATACTCCACCTTTACATCTTCCATTTTATTTAATCTAAGATACTCCAGAATGAGGGCCTTATGAGTCCCCGATCTGAAAGCGTCTCCGAAAGCGAAAAGTATCATTGCGAATGCGTAAGCGTAGTAAGCATGGAAAAGGTAAAAGATCACGAAAGATATTATGTAAGAGATGAAAGCCATTATCATGGATTTTCTTCTCCCAAAGGCGTCTGCGTATATACCTGTTGGAATTTCAAGAAAGTTCGTGGAAAGATCCCTGATCGCATAAAGCGTGCCTATGGCAAGAAATGACAATCCTGCTTCCCTGAAAAACAGAACCATGAAAGGATCGAAAAAGCGCAAATTTTTGAGGAATCCGTACATGGAGAACTTGTAAAACATCCTGTCTCTCTTAAAGCTCAATTTTTTCTCCCTCTTTGCTATCAATATTTGTAGATCCAAAGAGTATTTTAGCACTTCACTTTAAGAATGGTATAATCTTAAAGAATCCCATGTAAAGTAAAAGGCGGTTGAGAATGCGTTTCAATTTGGAAAAAAGAACTACGCTCATAGTTTTCATTTACCTGGTCGTCTTTTTGATAACAGGGGGAATTTTACCACGAGTTTTCGATGTTATCGTGGTTTCTCTTTTTGTCGCTTTGATGTTGGAGCCGATTTCCAATTGGCTCTATTCTAAAAGTGGGAAGAAACTCTTTTCTATAACCCTTTCTTTGATTCTGTTTTACGGATTTTTGGGTCTTGTTATAGGTTTTTTAGTTCCGGTCATATACGATGAAGGGAAGTATTTTATAGACTTCGTCCAAAGGTTTTTTTCCAACGAGGAGTGGAAAAATCTTTCGTATTTCAAGAATTATCCGGATATCAAAAATTTTGTCGAGCACACCATGAATTCCATTACTCCGAATTTGACTAGTTGGATGTCCCAAACCCTCACAAAAATCGCTCTTAGTGTGCCATCGATGCTAACGGTGGTGTTCTTTTCGATTTTAGGTTCTATCTACGTTTCTTACGGTCTTGAAAAGTTCAAGAAGGTTGCACCGACTTACTTTTTTCCAATGAGTTCATCGAGAATGGTCAACATCTTTTTAAAGAGATCTTATCATCACATGCAGAATTACATAGTAGGTGTAACGATCGCAGCCGTTTTTACCGCGCTTTCAATGGGAATGTTTTTGACAGTGGCTGGGACTAAATACAGCCTTCTTCTTGGCACGTGGGTTTTCATAACGAATTACATTCCGATAGTTGGGGTTTTCCTTGAGATAATTCCGCTTGCCCTTGCCACGTTGATGAAAGGAACGGCAATATTCATTTGGTTTTGGATCGTGTTGATCATCGTCCATTCAGTGGCGTTCATTATATTCATCAAAGCTGTTCAAAGTCAATCGAAGTTAAATCCTTTTTGGATGATACTGGCTATTATAATTTTCACCCAGCTTTTAGGGACTATAGGAGCTTTTGTGGCGGTCCCACTCATGATCGTGTTGAAAGACTATTGGGATGTTTTCATCGTCCCATATCTGAAAACTTCTTGATAAGCCTTTTATGCCACAAGATCGCGTATTCTACCAATCTTTCATACAAGAGTAAAACAACCATGCTGAGAGCCAAAGTCGCGATTCCGAAGTAGTTCTCTTCTATTCCAATTATGAATTTTAATATCAAGTAAAACACGAATGAAAGTGCCACTAAAGTGGACCATCTGATCCCGATTTGCAAAACCTTTCTTCCTGGAATGAGTTTTCTTATCAGAGTGTATGGACCAAAAAGAATGGCAAACCCGATCACCGAAGGCCTAAGCCCGAAGAGTGCAAATGCCAAGAACAAAATGGTAAAATAAGACGTGAACGCCGTCTTCGATCCGAATTGCTCCATGACGAATGCAAGAGGTAGAGAGGAAAGCATAAGAAAAAACATATCGTCTCCGAACGATATGGACAAAATTAAGAGTAAAATAGAGAAAGCAGAATACATTGCTCCGAAAGCTATGGAACGCGTTTTCACCTTTTTAACATCCGCCTCCCAAGCAATGACAGCACAAGTCTGTGCAGGCCAGAGCCGCACAGCAATTTAAACAAGCCGTACCGTCGTCCATTTGACCTCCGGTGTATATGGGGCGTTGTCTCCTTGATGTTTTTCGAATAGTTTCGTACGCTTGAGTGTATTCAGTATTATCAGGTTGGTCATCGTGAGCGCGTTTAATATATTCATAGGCTTTGTCATACCATCCGCGCTGGGCGTATATTATTCCGTTCAAGAAGTACCACTCGGGATTGGTTTTGTCTGAAATTTTAATCAAAAGATCCTCGGCTCCATAAAGATCACCTGCCTGCATCTTCTGTCTAACTTGAGCGTAAATACTGGCGTCATCTGTGGAATATGTGGAAGAGGCGTTATCATTGTCATGGTTTAAAAGGTACGTGTAAGCTTCATTTATCTCTTTCATTTTTTCTTCTGCAAGTTTAAGCATGTCTGGATTCGATTGAAATTTATCTGGATGATAACGCTTTACCAATTCTCTGTAAGCTTTTCGAATTTCATCTTTACTTGCTCCCTTTCTAATTCCAAGGACTTCGTAAGGATCTTTCAACTTTTTACTCTCCTTTCTTGCATTCGTTACTCAAAACTATTGACGTAATTTTTGGTATTCCATAAGATATCACGTTTTCTATAAGGGTGGAGTTTCTAACCATTTTTCCTTTTAACTTGAAAAATTCCTCTTGCATCCTTTGAAGAAGAAAGCGCATGGACGGTTCCTCTTTTTTTTTAACAAAATTAATTAATTCTGAGGGATCGCCTTGAGAGAAGTGGTTTTCGTACTTTAAAACGTATGGATTGTAGGAGGCTTTTTCTGCATCTTCTTTCATATCGTCAAGTGCATCGATCAGATAAACCCAACGTCCTATGAGGTAAAGCAGCAACGTTGTTTCGTTTGGAGCTTTTGCCCATATCATCATCGAACTCAGAGCCTCACCAAAGACACTGGCAATCTCGTTGGGATCTGGAGATTGTGTGATCTCCAGAAAAATCATCTTGTCTATTTTGGGCTTGATTATTTTCAGCAAAGAATTGTCCACCCTTCGAAATAGTGGCGCGATTAAAAATATAAAAAAACGTTTTATTGTTCTTGAATCCCGTTCTGAGTCTTCCATTTTCAAGCGTGTTCCAAGTCGAGAAATTTCGACTCCAAATTCAATTGCGTGGCTTCTGAGCACCACATCTTTTTTTTGAAAAGGCGGAAGTGGGCATCGAGACTTTCCGAACTTTGGTCGCTCATTCGAAAACGCATCGAAGAGAATTGCCATAAAGGTGGCATCATAGCTTAAGAACAATCTTGATAAGGGCCCATATTTACCCGCTAAAGCCGTGCAAATACCACAATAGTATGCTCTATACAGTTTCAGTTCTTTGCCTTTCAATTCATCCACATCAGGACGAACGTATCCCGTCAAGCTTTGGTCATCTCACGATGAAGATGTTGTAAAATCCATCTTTTACCATTTCTTTGGAGATAGAGGTGGCATTGCTTCCGCTCAAAACGTATTTCATGTAGGGATCCTGTGCGTCTGAAAGTTTTTTTATTTCTAAACTCATCGGATCGTGATCTATTACATATTTTGCTTTTTCTTGAGAGAGATCAACAACAGTCGACGTACCCATAAAGGTGTCCTTCGTTTTTAAATACTCTTTGAAATCCATCTTCTTGATGTACTTTTTCTCCGCTATGTATCTTAATATCATAGAAAAGTTGGTTGGATCGACATATCCAGGAAGATATGTTATAGGTTTTCCGTTGGAATCGAAGAAGAATATCGTTGGTGTTCCACGAACCCCGAAACCTCCAAAGAGCTCCTTATAGGTGTAAGTTTTTCCTTCAAAAGAAGCTTTGTCGTTTGTCGGAAAAATCTCACCAACTACAAAGTTGTTTGCGAGTATTTTTTGAACCGTTTTGTTCGTAAGAGTTTCACTTTTGAGCTTTTTACAGTAGAAACACGTTTCTTCTGAAAATATTACGATCGCGTCTCTCTTTTCGTACTTTGCAAGGTTCATGATCGTGTTGAAATTCTTGAGCAATATTTTATCTAAAGGATAAGACATAGCATAAGATGCTAACAACAAAGTAATGGCTAAAATCGGTAAAAGTTTTTTCACATTTTCACTTCCCTGTCTTTTTGAAGAGTACAACGTGAGTTGCCAAATTAATTATAACAGATTTTCTGAATTCTCCTGTTAAATGCTAAAATCTGTTGAACGAGATGGGAAGGAGAGAAATGTGTGAACAGAAATCGTGAACTGGTGAATGATTTAGTTTCTTACGTGTTGAAATCTGTAGATCCATACGATAAAACCATTGAAGAACTTAAAAAGATAGACAAAGGTACTGGCAAGACTTATTTAGTGGCATTTGGTAAATCGAGTGTGAAAATGGCAAAGGCTGCTTTGGATGTCTTTGAAATCGAAAAGGGCGTTGTTGTAACTAACGAAGAGGTGAAAGAGTCAGAGAATTCCAGGATTGAGTACATCAAAGGTGGGCATCCAATCCCAAACAAAAACAGTGTAAAAGGCGCTAAGTGTGCGATTGAAATTTTGAAAAATGCACGAGATGTGGATCTGATCCTTGTCATGATCTCTGGGGGAGGATCGGCACTCTTTGAATACCCAAAAGTTGAGCTCGACGTTTTGAAGGGTGTTACCGATTCGCTTATGAAAAAAGGCGCGGACATAAACGAATTGAACACCGTTAGAAAAAGTTTATCCTTTGTAAAAGGTGGGAAGCTTCCTTCTTACACACGTGCCAACATGATTTCTTTTGTCATGTCTGATGTGGTTGGAGACGATCTGGCCACGATAGCTTCTGGCCCTACATTTTCCCAACGTGTAGGTCAGAAGATGGCGCTGGAAATTCTTGAAAAGTATGGGATAAACCTTTCAAAAAAAGTAAGAGACATGATGTTAAACGAGAAGAAAGAAAAAACGCGAAAAGATGTCAAGCATGTTCTCGTGGCCAACAATAGAGACGCGTGTCTCGCGGCAAAGAAATTTTTGGAAGTAAAAGGATTAAAGGGTGTTTATCTTGGCTCTGCCATTCAAGGAGAAGCGCGCGAAGTTGCAAAAGCCCTTGGTGGAATTTATGTGGAGACGGTGAAAAGGCACAACGACTTCACTCCACCAATCGCATTCGTGAGTGGTGGAGAAACAACCGTTAGCGTTAAAAGAAATGGCAAAGGAGGGAGGAACCAAGAAATGTCCCTTGCGATGACTCCCATCATTGCAGGCGAAGACATCACGTTTGTTTCTTTCGGAACAGATGGAGTAGACGGCCATTCACCGGCTGCCGGTGCAATTGTTGATGGAACCACTTTAGAGCGTGCCAGAAAATCAGGACTTGATTATCGAGTTTTTTTGGATAACAACGATTCCTTCAGTTTTTTTGATAAATTATCCGATGCGATCGTTACGGGTCCAACTGGTACAAATGTAACAGATGTTCAAATAGCGATCGTCGGATTGAAAGAAGGTTGAAGAATTTGTACATTTGTGTGGAGGGCGTTATAGGTGTTGGGAAGACCACTCTTGCTCGGATGATATCCCAGAGGTTTGATTTCTTTTCTGCTTTAGAGGTTGTCGAAGAGAATCCATTTTTGGCGAATTTTTACGTAGATAGAGAACGCTGGGCGTTTCAAACACAGCTTTTTTTCTTGTTGAGCAGGTATTCGCAGCAAAATGAGATATCTAAAGCTTTAGATAACGGGAAGAATGTGGTAGCGGATTATATTTTCAATAAAGATAGAATATTCGCGATGATGAATTTATCAGGCGATCAGATGGATCTTTACGATAAAGTTTTTGGCATTTTAGACTCAAGGGTATCAAAACCCGATATAGTCGTTTATCTCAGAGCCTCTATGGAAACTCTGATGAAGAGGATAGCAATGAGAGACAGGGTTTTTGAGAGGAATATGGATAAGGATTACATTCGTTCCCTTATAAACTCCTACGAAGATTTTTTCTCGAGGTATAAGGGAACTCTTGTTTCCATCAGTGCAGACGAAGTCGACTTTGTCCAAAACTCCAAAGATTTCGATCTTGTGTTGTCCAAGATCAAAAAGTGTGGTGTTAAAATTGATAGTGGGAATATGCGGTAACATAGGTGCTGGAAAATCGACCCTTATAGAGCTGCTTAAAATGGAGGCAGGCTACACCCCAGTTTATGAAGTTGTGGAAGGAAATCCTTACCTTTCGGATTTTTACGAAGACATGAGAAAGTGGGCCTTTCATTCTCAGCTTTTCTTTTTGATAAAGCGCTTTGATTTCCTGAAAAGGGTGGATTCTCACAAAGGTGTAACACTTGAAGACAGAACGATCACCGAAGATGTGGAGATATTTGCCAAGAACCTTCACGAAATGGGATACATTTCCAACAGAGACTGGGCAACCTACCTTGAACTTTTCAAAACTTTTTCCGATCATTTGCCTCAGCCAGCGGGATTTGTGTATTTGAAAGCTTCCGTTTCCACTCTTGCAGATCATGTCAAAAGAAGAGGAAGAGAGTTTGAGAACGAGATATCCCGAGATTATCTTGGACGGTTGAATTCCCTTTACGAAGAGTGGATTGGAAATCTGAATTCGCCTACTTTAACGATTGACTGCAATTCACTCGATTTCGTTCTTTCATCGAAAGATCAAAGCGAAGTCGTGAAGGAAATAAAAAAATTCGTTGGTACACTTATCCAACCTTGAAAGATAATGGTTAACGACTTAGAAAATCATTCTTTTTTGAGTTTTTTCATGTTTTGCTTAAGTTTGGATAACAAATCATCCAATTTTTCTCCATCAGACGGAAAAGAGGCAATGGTGTATTTCACTTCAACATGATATCTGAAAGTCGAGATTCGAGAAATTATTTCCGCGATTTTCTTTAGTGCATCTGCTTTTTTCATTCCAACAAGGCAAAGCATGAATTTGTCTTCTGCGTATCTACAGGAGAGATCTGTAAATCTTGAGCTCATCACGATGGCTTTTGCGATGTATTTCAACAGCACGTCTCCGTTAAGACGACCGTACTTTTTGTTAAATCCGTTCATATCCTTCACATTTATCATGATGAATGAAAGAAATTGATTCTCTCGTTGGGCGCGTGCAGTTTCACGCTTTGCATTTTCTTCAAATTCACGACGTGTGAGCAGGTTTGTAAGGAGATCATAACGCATTGAAGAGCGATTTTGTTCTAACAGTTCATACATTGAGATAAAGGACGTGATGTAGTACAAGAGCATTCTTATCATGTCATGAGTTTTATCCGTTGCTGTAAATCTGTCAAGGTTGACAACGTATTTAACCGTTGAGGAGTCTGTTTTCAATTCCATAGGAAATTTACCCGGGCTTTCTCTATCAAAATTGAAATCGTTGACAGTTCCCAAATATATTGATATGTCTTTGTATCTTATTCCTATCCCGTTAATAGTTTTTGAGAAATCGAGCATTCTTCTGAGAGTGATCTTCAAAGCGCTGGTAAGATCTTTTCGGTTTGCCTTTATCTCGTTGAAGAGCATGGAAAATTCTATGAGCAAATGATTGACTTGTGTGAGTTCAGAGTTGATCTCACTCATTTCTTCTATGAGATTTGAATACTCGTGAGACATTTTCTCGTTCTTGTCAACAAGGGAATTGTATCCAAAGAACACTTCGTTGGAATTGGAAGATTCATATTTTTTGAAATTATCGAGACTTTTTATGAAATTCGTAAAATCCACAAGTGGCTTTACCTTCTTGAATGTAACTCGATCGTGTGCGTAATAGATTACAATCATCAAAAGCATCACGATCCAAAAGATGTAGTCACTGTAAAAAACAGATGTCAAGATGGAAAGAACTGAAAAGTCAAACAAGATGGAGTACTCTCCAAAATTCAACCTTTCTAAAATAAAAAGCTTGCCATCTTTTACAAAAGCCCCACTCTTCTTTTTTGCGATTAAAGCCATCATGTTTTTCCATCGCGTTTTCCCGTTTAAACTCACTCCTAATCCTGTACCGTCAATGATAAAGGCGCTTGAAACACGTATTTTCTCTGCGAGAAAAATCTCCGCACCGGCCACATGTTTTCCATCTGAGGTATTTGAAGCCAAAAATATCGTTGGAGAACCATTATCATCGTTTAAAGGTGAAATGTACAAGCCATTCAATGCAACGTATTTGTACATATCAGAATATTTTCCAATCATCTCTGGTGAAACGTTGAACGAGTAAAGTACTTTCCCTTCTAAGTTCATAAGAACAAAACTTTTAAACTCAGTCAAATTCGAAGATGAATACGGCTGAATTTCAAAATTGGAAACGATGGAGAGATCATTCTTAAGTTCTTCTGAGATATCATTACTTACAAGAACTGTTTTTTTCTCAAGAGTCCCGACTCGATGCTTGTACTGAAAATACATTCCAACAAGCGATAAGACGATCGCCATGATGAGTACCATCAAAGTGGCCTTTTTAAAGCTCATTGTTCTTTCCTCCAAACTTCCAAACGAGGTTGAAATTGAAAGGAACTATTTTGTAGAAATAAACGGGAATGGTTGCGTGTTTACCGTTGAATGAGAAATTTCCTATTGATCCAATGAAAGTGTGTGTTTCAAGGTAAGATTGAGAGTTCTCAGCACTGATATGGTTTTTTGCGAGTCTGTAAGCGACTTTTAGACTGTCGTAGCATAAAACAACGGATGGGGTAAGTGTTAAATCTACTTTCTTCACTTTTTCGCTAAACTTTGAGTGAAGGTAAGTTGTGTCGACAAATCCTGTAACGATCATTCCATTTACAGCTTGAAAGTTTTTCAAGAGCAAATTGTTGAAAGTCCAATCACTTCCAATAACCGCACTTTTGGCGAATTCAGATTTTATGATCCCGGAGATTTTCACGGCGTTCCTTGAAGACATGATCAACACAAAAGCCGCTGGCGTGACTTCAACATCGTTTATCTTCGACATTGATATGGTTTCGATCTTAACGTTCTTCAAATCCTTTGCCAACTCTTCTGATAAGTAATTAACGTATTCGGGATTTGAGATGTCTTTGACAATCACGATTGACTTGTAACCTTTTTTTTCTATATAAGATGCAATTGCTTCCGCTTGAATATCATCCGTTGGAGAAAGCGTGTAGGCGTACTTTAGCCTGTCCAACACAACCGGATTTGTGACCATCGATTCGATAAGAATGGAGTGGGTTTTAATCAGTGCATCTCCTATTTTAGAAACATCAGATGAATAGTTATCACCAACAAAATATCTTATTCCTTTTTCTGTGGCACGATCAAACACACTCTTCAAATTTGTCGAAGTGTAGTCAATGTCAACGAATTCAACGTCATCTGGTAGATCTTTTAAAGCACTCAAAAATCCAATCCTTGTGTCTGAATACGAAGCTACTCTATTGGTTGGTAAGAGAATTCCGACGATCGGCTTCTCCCTTAGCACATGAAAAAGCAACACCACAACGACGGTCACTACAAATGCAGTTAGTACAATCAACCATTTTAGCTTCTTATCCATACAACACTGACAGTTTGATCAGCGCCCGTGCCTCCCCTTTTTGGAGTAAAAAGTTGAATACCACTTCCTTGGAGAAGATTAAAGTGCTCTCCTCGCCATTTCTGTTGCTATGTAAGAAGCGACATCAGATGGCATCGTTCCAGCTCCAAAGCCGGCATCGTACCCCAATTCAACAGCCAATTCGTGCGTGATTCTGGGGCCACCTGCTATAAGAAGGATCGATTTCCTCAAACCTTCTGCTTCAAGTATATCGACGAGTTTAGTCATGTTCTTTATGTGTATGTTTCTTTGGGTGACGATTTGAGAGATCAACACCACATCGGCTTTCGCTTCACGGATCTCCTTTGCAAGATCGGTTGGTGAAATCTGGCTACCGAGATTGTGAACTTCGAACATCTTATATCTTTCTAATCCAGAATCACCGTGAAATCCTTTCATGTTTAGGATGGAATCTAACCCCACCGTATGAGCATCTGTTCCAATGGTTGCACCGATCACAACGACAGGCCTTTTCACGTATTTTGAGATGTAATTGTTGATCTGTTCCATGTTCATCTTTGGAGCTTCCACTCCAATGGCTTTTATGGAAGTGTAATCCACGTACTTCTCCAAATGTCCGTAAACCACAAAAAAGGTGAATTTTTCTTTTAAATCCTGGGAAAAAACCACTTGAACCTCTGAGAGCCCCATTGAATTTGCCACTTGACGTGCGGCCTCTCGCCCACGTGAATCATTTGGGATCGGAAGGGTAAAAGAAAGTTGAACGGCTCCGTCGTCCATCTGATCGCCGTAAGGCCTGAGATGGGTAAGATCTACTTTTTTAACGCTCATTTTCCCTCACCTTCCAATTTGTTTTCCATCGTTTCAAATAAGGGATTGTAGTAATCTTCTCCTTTTACAAAAACACCGTCGGCGCCCTTTCCTTCTTCTTTCTTTCTGGATATGTCTCCAAACGTCCCCTCTTCTATCGCGGACATCAGTCCAACTTCTTTGACATGTTTCAAGAGTTCAACGGCATTTTCAAGAACTTCATTCGCTCTCCTTTGAATGAATCCATCATCTTTGAACTCGATCTCTTTTCCCAATGCCTTGGCGTTGTTAAAAACGTACTTTGCGTTTTCAATTGCCAAGTACCTGTCTTGAAGGAATGGTGTGTGTATGGCCTCAGTGAGCATTCCTAAAAGCTGTATCGACTGCCCCGTCATGATTGATACTAAATTGTACAACGTGTTCACCGCGTATCCTTTGAATATGTCTCCGGTCATGTGACGCGTTGGCGGCATGTACTTTGGAGTGGCATTTGGGAAGAGCTCTCTGGTCAAGAGCGCATGTGCTATCTCGTAAAGGAGCCCGTTTTCAACATCAGGATCTATTTCAAAAGCATGACCTATACCCATGTATTCCGGCTTCATGTGGCTTTTAAGGGCAAACTGCTCGTTTATAAGTTGAGATGTGGTAACCGTATGCGCCCTTGAGATCGGATCGGACGTTTTTATGTAATTGTCTTCACCGGTGTTTA
>CAYYEU010000033.1:0-6428 GCA_964470975.1 uncultured Mesoaciditoga sp.
GGGACGATGATAGTGGTTACATTATCGAGAATGAATCGAAAGTGCTTGAAGATTTAGTGCTGAATGGATTGACGCAATCAGAAGCAAAAACCATGTTAAAAGAGTACAAGGAAAACTTAAAGAAAGCAACTTCCATTGTTACAAAACTTATAGAAGAAAACGTGATCTCAACTGAAGATGAAATATGGGATTATATGGATGAGGATGACGAAGATTTTTACGATGAAGACGACTAAAAAATCATGAGGTGATCGCTTGTGAAGGCCGACAATATTAAAAAGCTTCTTTTGGAAGCTTACAGCATGCATGCTTCTGATGTGCATTTAAGTGTTGGTATGCCCCCAATTTTTAGAGTGTATGGCAAACTCATTCCTCAGAAGTTTTACGAATCGTACTCTCACGAAGAGCTTGAAACGATGTTAAATGATCTGCTTGCCACGATAGACATGAACTTCACCAAACGGGAACTCGATTTTTCATTTGGGCTGGAGAAAGTGGCAAGAGTCAGGGGAAACGTGTTTTTAGAACGAGGGAACATCGCTGCTGCTTTCAGACTTATCACTTACAACATAAGGAATTTCAGCGAATTAGGGTTGCCGTCTATCCTTTCCGATTTCGCAGATCGCGTGAATGGCATAGTTCTTATAGCCGGCCCAACGGGGAGTGGGAAATCAACCACACTTGCGGCGATGATCGATAAGGTAAATTCGGAAAGGCCGGTACACATAATAACCATAGAAGATCCTATAGAATACATCTTTCAAAGTAAAAAAGCACTCGTTCATCAACGACAGCTTGGCTACGATACCAACTCGTTTGCCGATGGTTTGAAATATGCTCTTAGGCAAGATCCTGACGTCATACTCGTTGGTGAAATGAGAGATCTCGACACTATGAAGCTCGCCTTAACGGCGGCTGAAACGGGACATCTTGTTTTTTCAACGATTCATACCAATTCGGCAGGATCGGCTCCTGAAAGGATAATAGACGTTTTTCCAGAGTATCAGCAAAAGCAAGTTGCCATTCAGCTTTCGAACACACTCGTTGGCATCGCGTATCAAAGATTACTCCCATCAGCTGATGGAAAAGGGTACATGCCAATAGTGGAAATACTCACGGGTACCACAGGCGTGAGGAATCTTATTCGTGAAAATAAAGTCCATCAAATAGACTCTTTGATTGAAACAGGTTCAAAATTTGGAATGATCTCGTTTGACGATGCCCTTAAAAAAGCAATATCTCTTGGCAAGATAAAACGTGAAGACGCTCTTTTGTATGCAAAAGATCCTTCAAGATTTTGAAGATTCCCCGTTTCTGAGTAAATTGAATCTGTCGTTTGCGCATTTCATTTTCTCTTCAAGCCCTTCAAAAAATCATGGTATAATTTTGTTATGATAATAGAAGTGTTTAAGGGTTTTTACGAAAAGTACAGGAAAATTAGTTCTTTACTTTCCGAGCCAGATGTTACAAATTCACCTGAGCTCGTGGTGAAGTATTCCAAAGAACTCTCACAAATTTCAGAACCCGCACGTATTTACGAAGAATATTTGAAAATAAAGAATGAAATTGAAGAATTGAAGCTCATAAACTCACCTGAAATTGAAGAGGAGATAAAAAAAGAGATCGCTGAAAAGGAAGACAGAATCATTCAATTAGAGAAAGAAGCTCTGAGAGTTTTCGAATCCATGGATCCAAACGTGAATAAAAACGTAATCGTTGAAATCCGGGCAGGTGTTGGTGGCCAGGAAAGTGCGATATTTGCGGGTGATCTGTTGAGGATGTACCTTCGTTATGCCGAACGACATGGTTTGAATACGGAAATACTTTACTCACACGAAACGGAACTCGCCGGTTTTAAAGAAGTGGCATTTTCTGTAACGGGAAAAGGCGCCTATCGCCTTTTCAAATACGAAAGAGGGGTTCATAGGGTTCAGCGTGTTCCGCTTACAGAAGCATCGGGAAGAATACACACTTCAACCGCAACGGTTGCGATTTTGCCTGAAGCCAGCGAAGTGGATGTCAGCATAAACCCTGAAGAAATCAAAATTGACACTTTCAGATCTTCCGGAGCTGGAGGGCAGCACGTGAACAGAACTGAATCCGCCGTGAGAATCACGCATATTCCCACAGGCATTGTGATCGTTTGTGAATCTGAAAGGTCACAGATTCAAAACAGAGCCATAGCGATGAAGATCCTTCGTTCAAGACTTTTGGACTTGCGACAACATCAGGAAAATGAAAAAATGGCTTCTTTAAGGAAGGAACAAATAGGCACTGCAGAACGTAGCGAAAAGGTAAGAACTTACAATTTCCCGCAGAACCGCGTAACAGATCATAGAAACTCTTTCACTACCTACAAACTCAACAACGTCATGGACGGAGATTTGGACGAAATTGTTGAATCCTTAAGAAAGTGGGAGACAAGCAAATATGCACTTCTTGGGAATTGAATTCAACCATGATATCCGTGAAGTCTCTACGAAATCTCTCGCCTACGTTGGAGATGCCGTTTTCGAACTCTTTTGTAGAGTGAAATTCTCCTTTGACAATGAAGAAGTACGAAAACACGTAAACGCTCCTGCCCAGGCAAAGTGTTTTGACGTCATAGATGATTTTCTTAGAGAGGATGAAAGAGCGGTAGCTTTGCGCGGGAGAAATTTGAAAACGCCTCGTAGTAAAGATCCTTTCTACAGAAAAGCCACCGCCTTAGAAAGCGTTATAGGGTATTTGTTCTTAGAAGATAAAACTGAAAGATTAACCATCTTGCTTGAAAAATGCGTGAGCTCTCGATCAGAATGAAATGTAAGCTCCACCTGTCAGCTCAATAAGCTGTAATGTTGATACTGTTGGACCTTCAGAAGGATTTCCAGCATAACCTCCGGTTATCATTCTAAATGCACCTTTGAGATAGGCATTTACACTTCCAAACAAGTTGAAAATCATCCCGCCATTGACTCCAAAAACAGGAACCATGGCACTTGTACCTCCCGAGAAGGCCGTTAGGACACCGCCATCTGCACCCACAAAAGGTCTGGTTCCCTTGCTGCCGAAAGTATATCTTATGCCCCCAAGTAACATAAACAGAGTACTAGAGCTACTTCCAAAGGAAAACATCAACATGTCACCTTGACCGGTGAGCGAAAAACCACTAAAAAGAGGGAAATCCACTCCGCCGCAGATGGTTGGAATCATGAGCCCAATTCCTGGATATCCGGGATATCCCAGGTAATTTATTCCCCCCCCAATTTCAAAGCCGATGCCGAAAGCGAGACCCACAAGCATTAAAGACATGATGCTTAAAACCAATACGAGTTTCACCATGATGCCCACCTCCTTAAAGATTGATGTTGATTCTAAAAAATATTTTAATATAGAAACAACATCTTGATAATATTATATCACTAAAAGTTGTTACCCAAAAACTCGCAATTTGGTAATATGTCTGAAAATGCCGGTGTTAATTATGGTATAATTTTCAAAAGCTTGGAAGGAGTGGAAAGATTGCGCATTCTCAGTGGAATGAGACCAACAGGCAAATTGCACATTGGCAACTTGTTAGGTGCACTTGATAACTGGGTAAAACTTCAAAATGAAGGAAATGAAAATTTTTTCTTTGTGGCAGATTGGCACATGTTGACCACCGGTTACGAGAACATTTCAAACCTTTCAAATGATACCAAAATACTTGTGAGAGAATTTTTGGCTGCGGGTGTAGAGCCAACAAAAAGCGTGATCTTCGTCCAGTCTCATATCAAAGAGCACGCCGAGCTGTATTTGCTGCTGTCTATGTTAGTTTCTCTTGGAAGATTGGAACGCGTCCCAACGTATAAGGAGCAGTTAAGGGAATTGAAAGAACGAAACATATCCACTTTGGGCTTTTTAGGCTATCCTGTTCTTCAAGCGGCAGACATATTGATTTACAACGCGGAAGGGGTACCGGTGGGAGAAGACCAAGCTTTTCATCTTGAACTCACGAGAGAGATCGCACGTAAGTTCAACGCTCTTTACAAACGAACTTTCAAAGAGCCAAAAACTTTGCTCTCCAAAGTTCCAAAACTTTTAGGAACTGATGGTAGAAAGATGTCCAAGAGTTATGGAAATGCGATAAACATAGATACGAACGAAAAAGAGTTGAAAAACATGGTTATGCCTATGATGACGGATCCCGCCAGAAAGAGGAGAAGTGATCCAGGAACGCCTGAGAAGTGTAACGTTTGGAATTATCACCTTGCTTTCAGGACAGATGAAGAGAAGCTAAAAGAAATTCAGGAAGGTTGCACACGTGCCACTATTGGTTGTGTCGATTGTAAAAGAATTCTTTTAGAAAGCATGAAAAAGCGGTTGGAACCTATATGGGAGAAGATCGGATATCTTGACAGACATCCTGAGATCGTTAACGACGTGATAGCGGATGGAGACAAACGGGCTGAAAGCGCAGCTCGTAAAACCATGGAAAAAGTGCGAGATGCCATGAATCTTCTTCACTGAGGGAGATGATTATGGATCTAAAAATCCATGTAGGTGAGTTTGAAGGTTCCTTGGATTTATTACTGTTTTTGGTAAAAAAACATCGAATGAACCCGTTAGAACTTAGAATATCTGAAATAACAGATGAGTTTGTCGAGTATGTGAACAACATAAAAGAACTGAATATAGATGTCGCCTCTGATTTTATGCTGATGGCCTCGAGCCTGATGGAAATTAAATCGAAGTTGCTGATCAGCCCAGAGCCATCTGCTGTTGAAAAGCAAAATTCCATTGCAAGAAGGTTGTACGAATATGCACTTGTTAAAAATGCAGCGACAGAATTGAAAAACTTGTACGAACGACATTCCAAAGAATACAGCGTGTCTGTTTTACCACCTCAAGAGAAAGAAACGCCGGAAGAGATACCCAATGTCTTTTGGAATGTGTTGAAATCCGTCGAAAAAGAGATAAACCTTAGAAATAGAGTTTACAAAATATCGAAAGATTCTTATTCTGTATCCAAGAAATTGGAAGAAATCAAAGAGTTTGCATTTCAAAAGCGAAGGGCAAGTATAAAGGAAATTTTACTAAGAGCCCGTGACAAGTTGGAAGCAGTGGTTTTGTTTGTTGCCGTGTTAGAACTTTTGAGGATAAAATTTTTGTCTTTGGATCTTTCAAAGAAAGAGGTGTTCGTGTACGAAGGCGGAAGCAATCGCTGAAGTAGAAGCTTTGATTATGGCTTCTCACGGCTTAAGTGTGAGAGATCTTATTCGCTTGACAACATGGAAAAGAGCTGAGATATTGGAAGCGATTGACACCATAGAAGAAGAATTTTCTTCTCAAAAACATGGAGTCGAACTAAAAAATGTTGCCGATCGGTATTCTTTCTTCACAAAAGCTACTTATTCAGAAAGCGTTTCGAAATTGAGAAGGAAATCCGTTACGGATTTAACGCATTCTCAAATGGAAGTCTTGGCGATCGTTGCTCGCAACCAACCGATTACCATGAAAGAAATATCTGAATTCAAGGGAAGCATTCCAGCGGGACAGATCAAAGAGCTTCTTTCAATGCGAATGATTAGAAGAAGGAGAGACAAAGCTAAAAAGGGCCATCCGTTTATGTACTTTACAACCGATGACTTCTTGAAAGCTTTGGGAATTCCTGACATTTCTTCCTTACCGAAAGGAGAATTCGTTTTTGAAAATACAGAAGTATCTGAGAATGTGCGGCATGGCATCGAGAAGGAAAGCTGAAGAACTCATAAAAAATGCATACGTTAAAGTGAATGGACAAACGGTACACGATTACGTTCAAGTTCAAATTGGTGACGTTGTGGAAGTTAATGGGAAAGTGATCGAGCCACGCAAGCATGTTTATTATATGTTTAATAAACCCACTGGGTATATAACGACCAAAAATGATCCACAGGGGAGAAAAACTATTTTTGACTTGATCGATGTTGAGAATGACGTTTTTCCGGTTGGAAGGCTTGACAAGGATACAGAAGGATTGTTGCTGTTAACAAATGACGGAGAAACATCTCAAATACTGCTGCATCCCCGTTACGAGGTCAACAGGGTTTACGAAGCCACGGTAGAAGGTCGAATGGAAGAGGAAGTGCTGGAAAAAATGAAAGAAGGAATGAAATTGCCTTATGGCTATGTGTCCAAGATGAGCGCGAAAACACTCAGAACTGACAACGGAATATCAAAGGTTGAGATCACAATACGAGAGGGTAGAAAACGTGAAATCAGGCGTACTTTTAAATTCGTGAAACATTCCATAATAGAGTTAAAAAGAACAGCTTTTGGTCCTATAGCCCTTGATCAAGGTTTAAAACTTGGAGAATACCGTCAGCTTACGAAGGAGGAAGAAAGGGTTTTGAGAAACTTTGTCGACGGCAAAAAAATGAGACCCTTAAAAAGGGTCTCACCTTGAAAAAAATGTTGAGGGGGGATAG
>CAYYEU010000033.1:6528-11115 GCA_964470975.1 uncultured Mesoaciditoga sp.
AAAATGAGACCCTTAAAAAGGGTCTCACCTTGAAAAAAATGTTGAGGGGGGATAGGGGGGTATCCACTGTCGAAAGGATGATAACATATCGTATGTATCAATTAAGTTATGTAACAAAAAAGATGTTGTGAAAACATATTTTCTAATGAGAGGAGTGCGTGTGGATGAAAAGAAAATTTTTCCTTCTGTTCATATTGACACTTGTAGGTGGTATGATGGTTTCGTCTGTGTTGGCAATGTCTGTAGATCAAAATGGCGTGGACATGCTGATGGGAGCAAAAAATGCGTTACAGCTGTACAAACAGTACGGTGACACTTCTGGGGTATCTAACGTTGTATCCCAACTCAAACTTTTTCTTTCTAAATATACGGAGCCGGCCCAATACATGGGTCAAGCTCACGAATTGCTTGGAGATGCTTATTACCTCTTGAGCGATTACAATCGTGCCGTAAGCGAATACAAAAAAGCTTTGAGTTATCTTCCAAAAAGCTCTATCGATCACGAGTATACGGTTTACTCTCTTGGATATGCTTACATGAGCATTGGTGACAATTCAAATGCGATTTCCTATTTTTCTTCTCTTTACAATTCTCCAAAATATGCTGATGAAGCAAGGGTACTTGTAGGAAGCATATACGTGAAGAGCGGTAAATATGCCGATGCGGAAAAGGTACTGGGAGAAGTTAAAACCAACATTTGGAAAGCCTGGGCAACGTTTTACAACGGAAAAATAGCTTTTAACACCAAGAATTACAAGAAGGCTCACGAACTTTTTGCAAATGTGGCAAATTATTCGAACGATCCAAACGTTATAGAACCAGCTGCTTATTACGACGCTTATTCTTTCTTGAATTTAAACGATATTCAAAGTGCCATGAAAGTTTCCAGTGAGGCTATCAAGAATTATCCTCCTACGATATGGAGCGCCGATCTTTACACGATACTTGGAGAGTCCTATTACAGGAATGGTCAGTATACAAATGCTCTCGAGGCGTTTCAAAACGCCATTCAACTTGCTCCAAGTGCCAATAAATTATACAGGGCGCTTAACGCGAAAGCATGGGACGAATACAAACTCAAAAAATATGATGACGCAATTGCCGATTGGGAAAAAGTCCTTAATAAGTCTATGGATTCAAGTTTAGCACTTTCTGCTGGCTTGAGTGCCGGGGCTACTTATAGAGAGCTCAAACGATTTGATGAGGCGTTGAAACTTTACAAGTCCATGGAGCCTAAATTCACTACACAAAAAAATCAAATAGTTTTGCAGGAAGGGAAAACTTATTTGGAATCCGGAGAATACGTACAGGCAGCCCAGACATTTGAGAAGCTTTCTGCGCTTGTAGATCCTATAAGCGATTCTGCATCTTACTGGCTTGGCTACACTTACAACGTTGAAGGAAAGTACGAGAAAGCCGTAGAAACCCTAAACAAACTCATAACAAGTACGAAAGACCCCGATATGAAGGCAAAGTCTTACATGCTTGAAGGGGATATATACTTCAAGAGAAATGATCACAAAGATGCTCAAAGTTCATACGAGAATGCCGTGGCAATTGGCACAAAAGAGACGAAAAATGTTGCGGAATACAACCTTGGATTGATATATTACAACACGGCTGATTATTCCAAAGCACTTAGTTACCTCAAAGACGTTATGAACAATAGGCTTTTAGATCCAGACTTAGCCCTTAACGCTGCGTATTACTTGAGTCAATCTTACGTCAACTTGAAAAATTACAAGTACGCTTTAAACGTTTACGATTGGATAATCAAGTACGACTTTGAAGGACTTTACACCTCCTCCGTTTACGTTTTGAAGGTAGTTGCCATGGAAAAACTCGGTGAATACAGCCAAGTTCCTGCCTATGTGGATAAGGTCTTGAGCACTTTATCCAATATCTCAAGCAAAAACGATCTCCTTTTTTACAAAGCGTACGCTTACTTTAAAAGTGGTGATCTTAAGAATGCTCACGCAATGGCTTCGTCTTTGCTTAAGAAAAGAATGTCAAATGATGCAATGGGCGGGATTTTGTACATTGAAGGAAAGTACTATCAGTCCAAAAACAACGCAACGGAAGCTGCAAAATACTTTAAAGAGGTGTACACGGATTATCCATCCAGTAGTGTTGCGCCAGATGCGGCTTACGAACTTGGCATGATGTATTACAGACTTGGAAAGTACGCAAATGCCAAGGAAGCGTTTTTCAGTTTGATTTCCCTTTTTGGCAGTGATTCAAGAGTTCCAGAAGCATTCTATTACATAGGTATGTCTTACGAAAACTTGGGTCAAAACTCTGCCGCTGTCCAAGTTTACAACACTTTGGTGGAGAAATTTCCGAATTCCGGACAAGCGGCTTTGGCCAAGAAAAGGCTTTCTGAATTAGGAAAGCGGTGATAAACGTGAGGGGCTTTGTCGTTGTGGCGGCTTTTGTTCTTGTCGCCGCCACTATTTTGGCCCAACCTATACTGCTGGAAATAAACACGAATTTCGTTGCTCACAAGTTGGAGCCAAGCGGGAATTTTTCATCAAGAAATTTGGGGATCGAAAATCCGAAGGGATTTGGTAGATTCGCCATCTTTCCCATCCAAGCGAAGCTCTCCTTTGTTAAGCGCGGCAAAGTTGTACAAAGCGAAGGAGAGACTCTTGCCATTCCACAAAAAGAATACAAAGCGGCTATCGAAGTTATTGGAGGTATTGAGTTTGCCACTCCTAAAATGGCTCGTAAAAATCCATTGGGCCAATTAAGTCTCACATCATCATTTACCTTTAGATTGCCCACAATAACTTTTTCAAAACCTCAACCCTCTTTCACGGAGGTTTCCAAAGTTTTCAAGGGATTTAAAGTTGAAGATATAAACGCATCCAAAGGAATATACCTTTCCGTTGTACCTTTTGAATTCGAAAAAGAGTTGCCCCCCTCTTTTTCACTTCTTGAGATGAAGAAAAAGATCACAGCGTATTCACCGTTAGGGGGTTTGGAGACTATTGGAAAGTACATAAGAGAGGACAAATACGCCTTTTGGGCTACTCAAAAAAATCTGGGCATGAAAATCGATACCTCTTTGATATCGAATTGGATCACTTACAACTACGAAAGAAGTTACATAAGTAACTTGTCTTCTTCATTCGATCTTGGACCTTTCGCTTTTTTGATTTCAATGAAAGAAGGAAGTGTGTCTGGAAAAATATTCACGCACTCAAACATTTCCTTTGGAGCTGCCGTTTCCTCTGAATCAACCGTTTCTCTGTTTGCGGAGTTACCGATTTCGTTGGGAGATTTTAAAGCATTTGTTGGGGGAAAGTACATCGTAGAATCTTCTCCAACGGTTTTTGAACCGAGTGTAACCTTGCAGTACGATTTGGAGAATTTTTCTCCATACATTTCCTATTCGTACGAAGATTCAGTACCGAACGTAAGAGCAGGATTTATCGCGAATGCCCTCACCCTTGATGGTGAGATGAGCTTAGAAGCGACTTCTGTTATGAAATTGATGGCGAAGTATTTCAGCCCAATTGGAATCGTGGAAGCGGCTTTTGATACTAAGGATAACTTGTACTCTGGAAGTCTTCGGATAAGTTCAAAGCCGTTTGGATTCGATCCTGTACAATTTTCTGTTGGCGCCCTTGCACAATTAAAATCCAACGGTTCTTACAACTTAAGTGGAATGGTGAACATGAATTTCCGCTTCTTTTTCTCATATGTTGAAGGCTGGATAAGAACGGATTTCAACGGGATTTCTCCCACTTTTTCCTATGGTGCGGAGGTGGATTTTTGAGCAAGGTAGAATACGACGTGTATGTTGACATTCCGAAGTCTGAAGTTCATACACTTAATTACATTCTTGAGGCTGAGGACAATTTGATCAACGTTCGGCATATCGATCCGGCTTCTGGGTTGTTGAAGATTGTGGTTATAGACGATGAACTAAATGACGTGCTAAAGCTTTTAGATTCCCTGAAAGACGAATTACGCTTAAGAGTGGTGAAATATGAGCCGAATCGTGGAGTTCTTTAGGAAGCCTATACCAAGAGAAGTCGTGAAGAATGTTCACGAGATACCTTATGATAAGTTCAAACTGTTAGGATTTGACACGTTTATCTTCGATTATGACAACACTCTTGCGCCTTTTAGGCGACATGTTTCTGCGGATGTAGTCGATCTTTTTGAAATTCTGATAGAAAAAGGATTTAAAGTGGCAGTGGTAACCAACGGTCCTCTTGAACGGACCAAGAATTTAAGAGATAAAGTGCAAAATGTTCATGTCTTTGCCAAAGCCAGAAAGCCAGGCTTGAGAACATTGAAGTTGGCAATATCAAAGTTAAGAACCAAACCCTCAAAAGTTGTGTTGGTGGGAGATCTTCTTTTTACGGATATCATAGCAGGCAACAGGTTGGGAATGTACACCGTCTTGGTTGCTCCTTATCCAGCGGTAGGTTTCTTTTTAAAAACTATAGCATTGCTTGAGAAGATATCGTACAAGATAGTTCTTTACACTTTTGGATGGCTTTTCAGAATAAGTGAACTTGTTTCTCCAAATGAATGGCATGATAGCGTGTTTGAGATCGATTATGAAAAATTGAT
>CAYYEU010000034.1:0-10962 GCA_964470975.1 uncultured Mesoaciditoga sp.
GACCAAAATTATCGCGAATCCTTTTACAACATCAAATTCACCGTATCTTTTGTTGCCAAGCACGAAGAATTAGCCTCCATCTATGAATACTCATCAAAATCAATTAATTATAACATCTTAACACCCAAGGACACGAAACACAGCAGGGGTATTGAAAAATTAGAAATTCAGTGGTATGATATTAATTGCCTTAAGGCAAAGTTACCATAAACTTACATGTTTGAAAGGGGGAATTTTTGTGAAACGCTCAGTGTTGTTGAGTATGGTTATAGTTGGGATGTTAGTCCTTTCGGCTTTTGCAGCCACACCAGGGGTGCTAACGATATGGACTTCTGAAGCACAAGCTCAGATTCTTACACAGCTTGGGAATCAGTTCCAATCGATTTACGGCGTGCCGGTTAAGGTTGTACAGATGAATTTTGGTGACATAAGATCGAAATTCGTCACGGCTGCATCTGCAGGCGAAGGCCCTGATATAATAGTTGGCGCAAATGACTGGATAGGGGAATTCGTTGCTGATGGTCTTCTCACACCTGTCAATTTTTTAAGCAAAGAAGACGAAAATGAGTTTGTTCCAGTGGCACTTCAAGGATTTTCGTATGGTGGAAAGCTTTACGGGCTTCCATACGCAGTAGAGGCGTTGGCGCTCATTTACAACAAAGATTACGTGTCAGAACCTCCTAAGACGGCAGACGAGCTTTTCAAAATGGCACAAGAAATGACCTCTGGTGGCTTCTACGGATTTGTTTACGATGCGGCATCTGATCCTTACTTCTCAGCTCCGTTTATATTCGGTTTTGGTGGTTACGTTTTTGGAATGGGTAAAGATGGCACACTCAATCCAAAGGACGTTGGTCTTGACACACCAGGAGCCATAAAAGGAGCCGAATACATTCGCTCTTACTTCAAAGCCGGACTTATGCCCCAAGGAATAGATTACAACGGTGCCATGAACCTTTTCAAAGAAGGAAAATCGGCCATGATGATCAATGGACCATGGTCAATTCCCGATGTTCAAAAAGCCGGCATCGATTTTGGTGTCGCACAGATACCAAACGGGAAACCATTTGTTGGTGTCCAAGGATTCATGATCAGCTCCAAATCTCCGAATCAAATTCAAGCAATGGAATTCCTTGCGAATTACATAAACACCAAAAATGTCATGTTTAAGATCTGGCAAAAAGATCCAAGAGTCCCAGCACGCTACGATGTGCAAAAAGAAGCTGCAAACACCGGAGCCAATTGGGTTAGCGGATTTGCTGAGAGTGTGAAGAACGGCACTCCAATGCCGAACATTCCCCAAATGGCTTCTGTATGGAACGCATGGGGAAATGCTCTTAGCCTTATAACCAGCCTCAAGCAATCTCCAGCTGATGCACTTAAGACTGCCGTTACACAAATCCAACAGGCTATTGCACAGTCGAAGTAAGATCAAAAGTGAAAATTTGTAAGGCGGGGAGAATCCCGCCTTGCTTTTTAGAGGTGATAATTTTTGAATATCCGTAGAGTTGCCATGTGGTTGATTTTAGCGTTTGTCGATGCTGTCATGGCGTGGTCTGTGATCGTTCTCAGCATTGATAAATCGTATGGACTTGCCGTTGTAGTTGTGCTACTTTTGATTTTCATAGATTATGCGGCTATCAATCCCAAAGGGTATCCTTACAGATACATGATCCCCGGTGTTTTGATTTTAGGTGTTTTGACGATTTATCCAATCTATTACACTTTCGAAATCGCGTTTACCAACTACGCAACAGGTTATTTATGGAGCAGAGATCAAGCGATAGAGTTGATGTTGAACAAGGTCGTCATAAAACCAAACGCTGAGTTCTTTGATTATTCAATTTATTCTCATTACAAAGACTACAACCCAACTGATGAGTTTGTACTTTTATTGAGGGATAAAAATGGTTCTCTGTACGTTTCAAGTCAACCAATTAAGAATGGAAAGAGTTACATAAGTCGATTTGGAAAATTAAACGATGGTTCGGTTTCGATAAATTCAGCAAATTACAAAGTGGAAAGATCTCTAAAAGATCCATCACGCATCATAGCAATATCCGTTAACGGTAAGTCATACGGGTACTTTTACAGTCCGACTGATCCAAAATCTCTTCCGAATCTGAGATTTTTCAACACACATTACGCTTCCGTATTGGGAAATACCGAATTCATAAACCCACAAGTTGGAACCTTATTTTTCACAACAAGATATGGCTTTTCGAAGATCGTAACGGCCCAACATGAATATTCTCTCGAGATTCGAAACGTTATCGAAAACGGAAAATCTATCACCAAACCGGTTCTAGTAAACACTTTAACAAATCATCGAGTTTCAGAACACGAGTCGGCATTTTGGGACGTGGATCCGAAAAGCGAGAAGGAAACTGAGATCATAGGTTATTACAAATTCATTGGATTAGGGAATTTCAAAGAACTTCTTACCGATCCACGAATCACCAAACCATTTTTCAGCGTTTTCATCTGGACCTTTGAATGGGCAGCTTTAAGTGTTTTACTGAGCTTTGCCGTTGGTCTTTTACTTGCGATAATCTTGAACAACAAAGAAATGCGTTTTCGCTATGTATACAGGACTCTCTTGATAATTCCGTGGGCCATTCCCGCTTTCATAACGATCATAATGTGGAGAACTGGGTTTTTCAACGTGAGTTACGGAGTCATAAACAGGATATTCCTTCAACAGTGGTTACACCTTCCGCCAGTAAACTGGCTTGGAGATCCGTTCTGGGCAAAAGTCGCTTTGCTTGTAGTGAACACATGGTTGGGATTTCCTTACATGATGGTGATATCATTGGGAGCGCTTCAATCCATTCCCAATGAACTTTACGAGGCGGCTTCCATAGACGGTTCTTCAAAGTGGAATTCTTTTAAAAGAATAACCCTTCCACTCTTGATGATACCACTTGCCCCCTTGCTTGTGGCATCTTTCGCATTCAATTTCAACAACTTCAACGTCATCTTCCTTTTGACAGCTGGTGGCCCACCGATTCCAAATGCCATAACTCCTGCGGGGGCAACTGATATACTCCTAAGCTACACGTATAAACTCGCATTTCAGGGGGCAACCGGAAGAGACTACGGCTTGGCCGCCGCAGTTTCCATATTGATCTTCATCATAATAGCATCGATAAGTGCTGTGAATTTCAAGCTTTCTGGTTCTTTTGAAGAGGTGAATCGATGATGAAACGAATACATCCTGTAAGACATTTAATAGTCATCGCGACGGTGGTCGTAGTTTTGTTTCCGTTGTTGTGGATGTTCACTACGTCTGTAAGAAGGGATAACGCGGCATTCAGTCCTGAGCTCTTTTCCAATCAAGTTACATGGCAAAATTACAAAGATCTACTTTTCCCGAAGAAGAATCTGCCGGCACTTTACAACGAGATCGTAAACGTGGTTAATCTCGGTGAACCGTACAAAAACATGACCAAGGATCAAATCATCTCCCTTATGAACTCGGATTACTCACTTTTCAACAGCTATTTCAAAGAAACGAGCGATCTCGTCAACAACATGGATTCAAACGCGAATTGGGTTACAAAGAATTATTTGCCAAAGGCAAGGATATCCGCCTTTGAAAAAGCCAAAACTTTGAGCACACAGGATGTCTCTTACATTGCCACGGTGGATAATTTACTTTCTAAAAAAGTCGAAAAATTGCCGCATGATTACGTTATTGCCGGATTGAAAGACAGTGTAGAAGAACTGGAAAGCAACCCAAACCCCAATACTTTTGAAATTGTAAACCCTTATTTCCCAGATCTGAAGAATTCTTACAATTCGTTTTTGTCATCCATGAAGGATTTTTCCCCAAAGGTTGAAGGTATTCTTGAAAAAGTTAACGCACTTTTAGAAAAAACAAAAGATCCCGTTGCCTTGAAACTTATAAAGGCTTACGAAGACACTTACAAGATGATTTCGGATGGATCTTTTAAGTATTCAAAGTGGTTTGCACCGATTTACTTGAGAGGTATAAATTCAAACACGACAAAACTTTCAAGAATTTTCCCACAAAAAGCAGAAGAACTCAAAGAATTAAAAAATGAGATGTTTTCTATAGCAAAAACGATTCATTCTTCTGAGAATACTTACTACAATGCCATAAAATCAGCAAAATCTCGCATTGAAGCTACAAGAGAAGAATTGTCAGGAACGCTGCAATCCTCCATCACGAATCTCAACGACACTTATTCCAAATTAGAATCCGAACTCTCTGCGTCCATTTCAAAATCCTCAGAATACGAAAATGTCATGAGTGCAGATGCCTCACAAATTATGATTTTCGCAAACTACATAATTCCAACTTCTGAGTCCCTTGAAAACGGTGTTGAGTTGATAAAGAATTCCTTAAACAATTACAAGCCCTCTCAAAACGACTCCGGTACGTTTGTAAACGTTTCAACGATCATAAAAAAAACTGAGGAATGGTTAGCCATATCTTCCAAATACGCGGCGTTTTCTTCAATTTCTAAAAATGTCGCCAAAAGCCTTGCGAATTTGAAATACTTAAACGAAAATGGAAAATTCATAGCCTCTCATTCCAACTTGGATATCGTTAAAAACATCAAAGGAGCTTTGCCTTTAATCCTTTTGAAATTCGAGTCCGGCTTAGATCAATCGTTGATCATGCTCCAAAATTACGATAACGCAGCTCAAAAGGCTCTTTTGATCTCGAAAAACATGCCCAAGATGCGAAGCGAGTTGAAAAAAATATCAACTCAGATAATTCCTTTGCAAAAAAAAGTGAATTCAATCAATTTCAACATATCAACGGCTTCACTTTATTTCAGAACTCGCTCAGCTCTTTCAGAAATAACAGAGCTTCAAAAAAGTGCTAAAAGCTACGACGATATGGACATTTTCTTGAAAAGTTTGAATTCTTACTATTCCGATTTAAAGAATTCTACTTTGGAGTTTTTACCAGATATCCCTGAATCTTCCAGATACGATGAATTTTACGACGTTCAGAGTTTGCAAGATACGATGAATCTCGTATTTGAAATGGACAAACACATGAGAGTCGTGAGTGGAGAATACGATAAATACGTCAAAAAAATAAAGGCAAGGACTCCTTCTTACGTGGATCTCAAATTTTTAGGCGTTCCCTTTTCTATAAACGAACTCAACACTCTTGGAAATTTTTACCAGTCTCAATATGTCTCCAAGATCTCTCCAAATCTTGGCGTTATCTCAAGAAAGACAAGCGATATGATGACGCAAGGCTATTTCAATGCTATAAAAACGAAATTAGACGTCATAAACAATTCCGCTTTCAATCTTGTGCAAATTTGGAGCCACAAATATATGCCTCCATTCCTAAAATGGGTTCTGAACAGCATAATCGTTGCAGGTTTGGCGGCGTTTTTCACAGTTTTGATTTCGGCGTTGATGGCCTATCCATTCTCGAGAATGAGGTTTTTGGGTAGAAAGTACGGTTTAATGGGATTACTTCTCATTCAAATGTTTCCTACTATGATGTCAATGGTTGCGCTCTATTTGTTGTTGGATTTCGTAGGGAAATTCTTCCCACCATTGGGGCTTAACACACTGGGAGGCTTGACATTTTTGTACATTGGCGGGGGAATAGCGTTTGACACTTGGTTGATAAAAGGCTTTTTCGACACAATTCCCACTGCCCTTGAAGAAGCCGCGATGATCGACGGGGCAACAAGGTATCAGACTTTTTGGAAAGTCGTTGTGCCTCTGTCTGCTCCCATTCTTTCAGTTGTCACCATATTGGCATTCATGGGTAATTTTGGAGATTACATACTCGCTTCGATAGTTTTGACAGATGTGAATAAGTACACTTTTGCCGTTGGACTTCAAACCTTCAGCACAAGTGCTTATCAAACCAATTGGGGCATGTTGACAGCGTCAGCATTTTTGGGAGCAATTCCCATGCTCATACTATTCCTAAGCCTTCAAAATTTCATAGTTGGAGGACTCACACAAGGATCGGTGAAAGGATGAAAATAGATTACGAACATTCCATACTGAGTCTTATTAACTCCATAACGGCCAAATTTGGGTTAGTTCCGAGACATAAACCTCTGGATGTGCAAACTCTTGGATCCAAATTCGAAAAAGCAAACCGTGTGGTTTTGTTGTTAATAGATGCCATGGGATATGACATCGCATCTGAAATAGTCAAAAATGCCGAAAATGAATTCAAATGTTTTGGAACTCCCAAGAAGTTGAGCACCGTTTTTCCATCAACAACGGTAAACGTTTTGAGCACAGTCGCTACCGCAGCGTCTCCAATTGAACACGGCATGCTCGGTTACGTACTCTATCTAAAAGAATTTGGAACACTTGCCAACATGATAGACTTTTCTCCGATTGGCATGCCACGGGATTCCTTGATATCCCGTGGTGCCAACCCTTCCAACTTCCTTGGAATTCCAACGATATATGAACACCTCAGAAATTATGGTGTTAATCCTCTTGTGATCACTGCAAACGCATTTAAAGAGAGTGGGCTTTCCAAAACTCTTGATCACAATGCCGCGGTTCAAGGTTACATAACCAAAACAGACATGATGACTAAATTAAGAAAGGCAATCGAATCCAAGAAATATTCTTACATATACGCTTATTGGCCAATGGTCGATGCTATGGGGCACGTGTACGGTCCTGATTCCGAGGAGTATGGAGAAGAGATCAAAGACACTTTTGAAAAATTCAAAAGAATCGTCTACGATAAGCTCAAAGACTTTCTCAGAGACGAAACAGTCTTTTTAGTGGTTGCAGATCATGGGCAGATGCGCACCCATTGGAAAAAAGATTGGATCGTCTCCCCAGAAGACGGTTTCGTTTCAACACTTGAAAGTATGCCATGTGGTGAACCAAGAATGATGTATCTCTACACGAAATTCCCTCAAAAGACCATAGATGCTGGTCTGAAATTTTTCAAAGGGAATGTTGAATTTTTGGAATCAAAAAAGATGGTAAGAGAGGGGATGTTCGGACCTGGTGAACCTTACAGGAGATCTCTATCAAGAGTAGGAGATCTGTTGGCAATACCAAAATCAGATCATTCATTTACCGTGAAATACCTTGGCAACGAACGACATTTAAAAGGAAAACATGGAGGAATTTCTAAAGAAGAGTTAGAAATCCCGTTGTTTATCATGTGAAGTGGGGAAATGTATGGATGAAATAGAGAAAGCTTACACAATTGATATGAGTAATCCTGCAAATATTTTTTGGCTTGTAGCGTCTGTTTTCGTTCCGTTGGTGCTTTATTACGTGATGTACAAGTTGGCCTTGTCCGTGGACAAACATGTTGCCCATAAGAAAGCACTCTACTTCACGTTAAAAGGCGAGGAAATTCCAGAAGAATTAAAAGATGACCTGAAACTTTTCCCAACAGACACGATGAAATATTATTTGTTTTTTTTGGTTTCAGGAATAATCACTCTTATCGTGGAGTTTGAATTTCCAATAAACTTAGAGGTTCTCTACATCCCAACGCCAACTTTAATCGCTTTGGGAGTGAACTTCCTTTTTCTTGTCATTCTCAGCGACGTGATCTCACAGAGACTTTACGTTCATCAACAGCTTGAAGAGGAGATAAATCATCACGTTGTTAAGAACCCAGAAGAGATATCATTTTTTAAGAAACGAAACGGATTAGGGTTCCTCCTCCTTTCGTTCGTCACTCTTGGCATTTACGTGTATTTGTACCTTTTTTTAGTAACGAGAGAGTACAAATTGCATATTATCGCTGATTATTCAAACGTCAAGAAGATGATCAAATGATCGTGGGGCTTGGCGTTGATATCGTAAAGGTATCTCGCGTCGAAGAAAAATTGGCGGATCGCATTCTCTCAAACAGAGAACAAGAAATATGGATGAAAAACAAGAGAAGAGATTTTCTTGCAGGAAGGTTTGCCCTAAAAGAAGCTTTCTTCAAGGCAGTTGGAACTGGAATAAGGAACTACAATCTAAAAGATATTTCGTTCATCCCCGATGCGCTCGGCGCGCTTCATATCGAAGAAAATGACGTCGTTACGTGCCTGAAAAAAGAGTACGATTTTGATCGTGTACACTCAACACTCTCTCACGATGGGGGAATTGGAGTGGCAGTTGTAATTCTTGAAAAAGGAGTGATGTAAATGGTTAAGACAATGGTTTTCGTTTTACTGTTGGCGATCTCTCTGACTATTTTGGGAGTTAACATGCAACAAGAATTTTACGAAGCAAGGGCATCGCAAAATGCGACGCAAATGTTAAGGTTGATTGAAACTTTGAAGCCCACACCTTCCCTTGAAAAAGATGCGACCACACTCAAGATACTGTCAGACGCCTGCGTCGAATATGGACTCTGGGGAGCACCGGAGAAAGAAAAAGCGAAATATTTCGATGAGGGGATCAAATATGCTGATATGGCGATCAAATTGGCGCCCAAAGACGCTTATCTTTACTTTGTGAAAGGCGCCGCGATAGGGAGACTTGCTCAGTACAAAGGAATCATACAAAGCCTTTTCATGCTCGGAGATTTCGATCATGCAATTAACAAATCTATTGAACTCGATCCAAAACTCTACAGAGCTTACGTCGCCCTTGCAATGCGTTACAGAGATACGCCTTGGCCTTTCAAAAATTTTGGAAGATCCGAGGAACTGTTTTTGAAAGCAATAGAGTTAGATCCGGGGTACGTTTATGCTTATTACGAACTTGCACAGCTTTATTTAAAGTGGGGAAAGAAGGAAAAAGCGAAAGAAACTTTTGAGAAAATAATTTCAATGCCGGTAGAAAAAGAATTTCACGCTCAGGAAACGAAGAACAAAGAAAAGGCTGAAAAATGGCTCGAGGAAAATAAGTAATTTCTCTCGAGCCATTCAACATCAATTAGTCTAAAATCTCGTGAAGAACTTCTTCCAATACGTCCAAGCCTTCATTCAATTGTTCGTCGGTGATGACTAAAGAATTAAGGAACCTTATCACGTTGTGATAAACCCCAGCTCGAATGAATATCACACCTTTTCTCAAAGC
Organism: uncultured Mesoaciditoga sp.; assembly: GCA_964470975.1. GTDB lineage: Bacteria > Thermotogota > Thermotogae > Mesoaciditogales > Mesoaciditogaceae > WGFY01. The sequence goes on from CAYYEU010000034.1 coordinate 9,019, forward strand.
TCTTTGCATTATTTCCGAGACTATCTCTTCGTTAGGTTCTTTGGTTTTTCTATCATTGACGAATTCGTAGCCAACCATTGCTCCAATCCCACGCACGTCACCGATGACGTCGTATTTTTCTTGAAGTTTTTTCCCGCGTTTTTTAATGATCTCGCCTATGTGATTGGCTCTTTCGAACAAATTGTTTTCCTCTATAAAATCCAAAACGGCATTCCCTGCTGCGCAGGCCAAGGGGTTTCCTATAAAAGTTCCACCGATAGATGAATCGTCTGGTGAATCCATGATCTTGGCTTTTCCAACCACACCAGAGAGTGGTAAGCCGCCGGCTATCGATTTCGCAAAAGTTATCATGTCAGGCTCTATTCCAAAATGCTCAATGCAGAACATTTTGCCAGTTCTTCCAATTCCAGATTGAATCTCATCGACCACAAGTAATATGTCGTGCTTGTCGCAAAATTCTCTGAGTTTTTTGAAATAAGTGGCACGTGGTACGTTAAAACCGCCTTCACCTTGAAGGGGTTCTACGACAATTGCACCCACATCATCTGCTGAAACCTGATAATCCAATGCCTTCTCCAAAGCGCTAAAACACTCCAAATTACATGAATCAGGCTCTTTGTAAAATGGGCATCGATAACAATTTGGATATGGGATTCTGTAAACATCAGAAGCAAAAGGAGAAAATTTTGATTTGTAAGGTTCGGGCTTGGAAGTCATTGTCATCGTCAAAAGGGTTCTTCCATGGAACGCACCTTCGTAAACGATCACAGCTTTTTTCCCCGTGTAAGCCCTGGCGATCTTCACAGCGTTTTCCACAGCTTCTGCACCGGAATTAAAAAAGATTGTCTTTTTTGGCGTGTTTCCTGGAGCCAATTTGTTTATCCTCTCAGCCAACGTTATAAAGCTCTCGTAAGGAAAAACTGAAAAATCCGTGTGCGTAAACCTTTCAGCCTGGTTCTTTATGGCCTCTACGACTTTTTCGTTGGCATGACCCACGTTAAGGACTCCAAGGCCACCGGAAAAATCTATAAATGTGTTTCCATCGATGTCCGTTACCAAAGCCCCTTTCCCGTGATCTATTATTGCTGGGACGTAAATTGACAGTGGCTTGGCGACGTTATCTTCCAATTTTTTCAACAACAATTTGGATTTTGGACCTGGAAGTTCTGTTTTCATGTTTATGAACTTTCGCATCAATACTCCCTCCTTGCACCATGAATTTATATGAGTATATCACAAGAATGACAGTGAAACATTAAAACAAGACAAAGATAATTCGAATGTTCCTTAGGTGGTATAATTGTAATACGAGGTGATACGATGAGACTGATATCTCTTAGGTTACCAGAAAAACTTGAAGAGAAACTTGAAAAATACGCACGGAAGCTCGACCGCTCAAAAAGTTACCTCATACGTAAAGCGGTCGAATATTACTTAGAAAATCTCTCAAAAGTTTCAGAAGATGTTTTAAAACTCGCTGTAAGCCCGGTTGCTAAAAATAAAAATGAAATAAAATTTGAACAAGCGGGAGTAAAAATCTCGCACCGAAAAGACATCAATGGAAATTTGGAAGATTAAGTACAAAAGTCATTTGAAGAAAAAAGTCAGGGATCCTTGATGACTGAAGCCAGGCTAAACGCTGAGAGTGCTGTTTTAGGAGCTTTGACGGCACTTGTGTACACTTTTCAAATGATCGTTGGAATAGGGACGGCTGTAAGTTATTTAGCCGTAATTCCATTGGTATATGGTTTGAATCAATCACGATCGGAATGGGTTAGAATCGTTGTGGTGGCTGTTGTTATGATCTTTGCGTTCAACGATGTGGGCGGATCGTTGTTTTTCATTTTTTTCATCGTTCCAATGTCGATTTCAATCATGATGAAAATGACCGGTCTGTCAGTTTTTTTGTCCGAAGGGCCACTTTTTTGGTCATTGAGCTTAGTT
>CAYYEU010000035.1:0-10359 GCA_964470975.1 uncultured Mesoaciditoga sp.
CCATTCGAGTCCCATCCACCCGGAGGTTGAAACGTATGCTATTTTGTCCTTTATTTTTTCATGATCGTTTACAAGATCGAAGCCTAATATCTTGGCATCCCCTGAAGTTGGGTAAAGTAAGCCACTGAGTAGTTTTACAAGCGTGGTCTTTCCGGCACCATTAGGGCCAATTATTCCAAAAACTTCCCCCACTTCAACCGAAAATGAGAGGCTGTTTACGGCGGTGATCGTCCTCATCTTCTGAGATTTGAGCTTGAGAGCGTTCCTGATCCATAACCCTGGTCCTCCTTCTTTCATCCCACGTACGTGTGATTTTGTCGGACTTGGCACCGTTTCATAAACCTTTGTAAGGGAATTTGTCACGATCGCATGCAAAAGATCACCTCAAAGTTCTCTCAAGAAAGTTAGCAATGCAAATTATATCACAATGAGATCAATACCCCATCCCTTCTTGGTAAGGTGTGGGCAATCTTTTCCCTTCGCCTGACCAATGGGCATAAGGTAGATATCCAAGAGGGTTGTAAGCGGTTCCGTTAATTCTTATTTCGAAGTGAAGGTGAGGTCCAGTACTCCAACCGGTGGAGCCTATTCTTCCTATTATTTCCCCTTGTTCGACACGCTCTCCAACGTAACAATCTATTTTGGACAAATGACCGTATCGCGTGAGCATGTGACCGTTGAAAATTTGTATCATTCTTCCGTAACCGCCAAACCATCCTGCGTAAGTTACAACGCCGCTTATCGCAGAAAAAACTGGTGTGCCTTCCGGAGCACCTATATCCACACCAGGATGAAACTCTTTTTTATGGGAGATCGGGTTTATTCTCCACCCATATGGAGAGGTTACCATGCCAAAGACGGGCCATATGATCCCGCTTTTTTTATTCGACGTTTTGCACATTATGGAAAGTGGAATGAAGAGTTTTTCGCTTGGAAAGAGCAAATTCGGGTTTTTAACGCCGTTGAATTTCAGTATGTCATTCATAGTGGTAAAATATTCCGCTGCGATGTACCACAACGCTTCTCCTTTGTTGACCGTTTCAAAGACACCATCCGGTTTGGTGTAAAGTATTTTTTGGCCGGAATATATTTTATCGGCTTCGATCATCACGTTCAAATCCAAAATGGAATTCACCGACACACCAAGTTTTTGCGAAATCTCACTTAGAGTCTCTCCGTTTTTCACAGTGTAGTACTTCAAAACATAACCAAAATAAATGGATGCAACGACTATCAAAAGAGCAAACATCATGAATTTTTTCAACCTTTTTCCACCACCTTCCCAAGTATGATATCATATTCAAGGGTTAAGTGATTTGAGGAGGAAAATTATGAGGAAGATCCTTTTACTTGCTGGAATTCTTTCTTTCTTTGTGATGTTTTGCTTTGGTCAAAGCATTGATGAGCTTTTAAACCTTGCCGAAGAGGTTTCGAATTTAGACTACGCGAACTCACTTTCGTCTATATCTGGAATAACCGGTTTTAACGGTAATCTGGATGGGGTGATCTCTGTTCCAAATTCGCTTGGTGCAACGGCAACGATAACGCTTGAAATTTCGAAATCTCTTCAGATGATGGCTTCCATTTCAAATGAAAGAACGTCTGTATATTTCAATTTTGATCCATCTAAGTACGACCAAATTTCGAACTCCATTTTGTTCAATCATCTTGAAAGTAAAACCAAACTAAAGATGGAGATAGTCAACCTATTTTTCGATGCGATGTTGAACGAAAGGAAGATAAATCAACTTTCTTCTGAAGGAACGTCTTTAAGGAACGAAACGGAAGTTTCTTTAGCAAACTCAAAGTACGCTTACGATTTGGACATGATCAACACGCTTTTAAAAACAGATATAAAAGTGCTTGATTTTCCAACGTTAAACGTTCCAGATATCCCAAAAGAGTACATTCCTTATCGTAGTATGAAGTCTCAAAACAATGCTTCCGATTTTTCTTTCGGGCTTGGAGTTGATTTTTCGACTCGGCTTGAATTCAAAGCTTCGTTAGGATACGAATGGAAGCCCAAAATTGACAAGAAAGACGAAGATATTCTCGGCGTTGAAAAGGCAAGATACTTCAACGATATGCGAGTTTTGTCTAAGTTCGTGAAAAGGTACGATGATGAAATATCCAAACTCTTTAAAACTTATTCCAAAGTTTATGGAGACTATCTCGATGGAAAAGCGTCAACCAAAGACGTTCAAAGTATATCTGCCAAGATATCGTCACTTGGATATGAAAGGGATACCTACTGCATAAGGCTTTTAGAAGAATGGTATTCTTACAAGGTACTCGGTGGGAAGTTATGAGAAAGGTCGTTTTGTCGATTTTTGTGCTTTTTTCTTTTACGCTCACATTTGCATTTACTTTAAATGAAGCAATTAAACTCTCCCAAAATCCCTCGACGCTTTTTCGTGCTCGTGAAGAGATTTTGGATCTTTTATTGTCAGATCCCGCATCAGCATCGCTCCTCAAAACTGCCAACAACGTGTATTCAAAGGTAGAGATGTTGAAAAGCGCCACTTCATCTCCAGAGACGCGCGTGGCTAACGCGATTGTTGAAGAAAATAAGAATGAATTTTATTCAACGCTCGCATCCACCAAAATTTCAACGCTTCCAAAGAGTTTTTCACTTGTTTTCAACGTTTTACCAATAAGACAAGATTATTCTAATTTTTTCTCTCATTTGTCTGATTCCGATTACGTTGGTGCTCTCGATTATTTTTCGAAATTGAAATACCTTTACAAAGTGCCTGAATTGAAAAAATTTCTTCCACAAGAAGATATAGCGTCTCTGTGGAGTTTTTTTGCTCAGGGTGTAGAACTAAAGCCAGAGATTTTTGATGTTGATGCGGCGAGATTTATAGTCGCTATCTCAACGCCTTACGATATTCGCGGTCTTTACATGAAAACCTACGTGTGGCTCAGTGGGCTTAGCGTTCCGCAGGCACAACACGGATTGAGAACTGTTGAATTCGAAAGTATGATCTCCTCACAGTCAAACGTTGAAATGGATCCGAATCTGCTTCAATGGAAATACACGATATCGAGGTATCTGTCGCTTTACACTTCGATAACGAGTTCTACAAGAAAGCTTTCAGAAGCGAAGAATCTTGTTTCGTATGTTGGTTATGCCACTGTATTTTACAGGTCGATTCAAAATTTTCCATCTCAGTACAGACAATTACTTTCTAAAGGGCTGGCAACTTACCTTGACCTGTTGCTTCAAAAGGTAACAACTTCTAATTTTAAGATGCCACAAAAGACGGCGGAAGAAATGAAAAAACTTTCCGCATCGAATCCAAACAATGTAAACTCATCGAAACTTCTTGCGATCGCTTTAACATCATCGAGTAAAGGTGCTAATGGAGAAAAAACTCTTGTAAAAAAAGAGGGGAAAGCTCTCGAAATGCTGCCTTTTTCGTACCTTTATTATCTTTTCACGATAACATCTGTATTGGTAATATCGTTTTTGATACCACGTGTCAGACTGGCTTTATACAGGATTTTCAAGTTGAAAAAATTTGAACTTGGGTTTTACATGAAAATGATTTCAAAATTTCCAGGGGATTTCCAATGGCATATGAAAATCGCACAACTGTATGAAAAAATGGGGAAATACGAAGAATCTCAAAGAGAGTACAGCGTGGCGATGAAATTGATGAGTGTTAGGAGGCAAAAAGAATGAAGATAGTGAGTAAGGAAGAGCTGAGGGCATTGGAAATAGAAAATGCCAACAGGTATGGAATAGATGAAGGGTTGCTGCAGGAACATGCGGCGATCGCTTTGTATCTTGCCGTGGAGGATGAATTCGGATCGGTTAACGGGAAAAACGTTCTCATGGTTGTAGGAAAGGGAAACAACGGTGGTGATGCGCTGGCATCAGCTCGAAATTTTATAGAATCAGGAGCTAACGTTAGCGTTTTACTCGTCTTCGGTGAGCCAACCGGCAACGCTCAGAAGCACTTCTCTATCCTGAAAAAAATGGGCGTTCCAATCGAAGTTTACGATAAATCTAAAAGCTCTGCCCTTGAAAAGATGATCAAAGGTTCCGACATTGTGGTAGATGGAATACTTGGAATTGGCGTGTCCAATCTTCTATCGGACGATCTTCTCAATTTGATAAATCTCATCAACAAAAACTCGAAATTCACGGTTTCAGTGGATATTCCAAGTGGAATAGAACCCAACACCGGGAAAATTCTTGGTGGATGCGTAAAGGCAGATTTAACGGTGACCTTTGGACTGTTAAAAAATGGTATGCTTTTTTATCCGGCAAGAGAAATGTGCGGAAAAGTGAAGATCGGAAAGATAGGGATCCCTGAAATGTTGGTAAAAGAGGCAAACCTTAGTGGAGAGCTCACCACTTTTGAAGATGCAAAGCGCTTTCTTCCCATAAGACCTCAATTTTCCCATAAGGGCACTTTTGGAAAGGTGGCAATAATAGCAGGATCTCGCCGTTACACTGGAGCTCCGGTTTTAACAGCATATGGTGCTTTACGTGTTGGCGCAGGGCTTGTAACAATCGGAGTTCCTGAACCTTTCAACAACATCGTGACTTCGATATTGCCAGAAGCGATTTCCATTCCACTTCCCGCAACCCAGGATGGTTTCTTGGCGGTGAAATCGCGCCAGTTAATCAAGGAATCAATAGAGAAGTCGGATGCCGTTGCCGTTGGGCCAGGCCTTGGAACGAATTTTGAAACGGCAGAGGTCGTCAAATGGATAATTTCAGATTTCGATAAGCCCTTGATTTTAGATGCCGACGCTCTTAATCTTATTTCAAAAGATATAAATGAAATTACTTTTTCGAACAACACGGCCGTGACTCCCCATCCTGGAGAATTCGCAAGGTTAACGTCGAAGAGTGTGAACGAGATACTTTCTAACCCCGTAAAACATGCTTTGGAGTTCGCTCAATCGAAGAACGTGAATGTTCTTTTGAAAGGGGCCACTACCGTTATTGCATCACCAGATGGGAAGTATTTTTTAAATGTAACCGGAAACTCAGGACTTGCAACGGGTGGAAGTGGCGATATTTTGACTGGCATGATAGCTGGTTTTGTGGCTCAAAAGGTGGACGTGGTGAATGCGTTAAGGCTTGCCGCTTATGTTCATGGCAGAAGCGCTGAAGCTTACGCCGAAGAAAACAGCGAGGCCTCGCTTATTCCACGAGATCTCGCCGATTACATTCCAAAGATCTTAAAAGGATTGTCCTGATCAGCCTATCAGCTTCTTGAGAAAAGTTGGAAGCACGAATGCAGATGAGTGTATTTCAGGATTGTAGTAAAAAAGCGTTCCGTTGATCTGACTTGCGCGCGACTCGCCTTTTATTGTGGGTTCAACGTTTTTGGAAGCGTATGCAAAAACCCAAAATCCAGATGGATACATAGGGACAAAAGCTTTGTAAGGTTTTACAATTGGAAAGGCTTTTTTCATTTCCTCGAAGCATCTTTCCATTTCTTTACCATCATAAACGGGGTTTTCCGCCTCGGCTGAAAACACCCCGTTTTCTTTTAAGGCATCACGACAAGCCGCATAAAAATTTTCTGTGAACAAGGATTTTCCAGCACCTTTGTAGGGATCTGTCGAATCGACGATGATCACGTCGTACTCCAAATGTTTTCTCATGACGAAGTTCTTGCCATCTTCGTTGTATATCGACACTTTCGGATCGTTTAACTTTGAAGCCGTAGAAGGTAGGTATTTTTTGCATATTTCAATAACGTCTGGATCTATTTCAACGAGATCTACTCTTTCAACGGAAGGATGTTTCAATACTTCTCTCACTGTTCCGCCGTCTCCTCCGCCGATCACGAGGACGCTTTTGGGGTTCTCATGAGAGAACATGGGAACATGGGCTATCATCTCGTGGTAGGTGAATTCCCATCTTTCATTCAACATAGTCACCCCATCAAGGGCGAATATTTTGCCGAGTTCAGAACTTTCAAATATGTCTATTCTTTGAAATTTACTTTGCTTTGTGCAATCAACCCTATCAATCTTAAAGAACGATCCGACGTTTTTCTTGCAAAACATTTCATTGAATTGTAACGGAGTGCTCTCCTTAGCCAACTTGAACACCTTCTGTCGGTTTGAATTTTGAGCTTTCAGGAATTCCTATCTTAGCGTACTCTCCACGTTTGAGCTCCATTGTGGATTCACGCAAGGATTTGAGTACCTTTTTAAGGTAATCAAAGGCCTTCCATGGATCAACGGACTCACCACATGTGAAGAGATCTACCGCCGCGTAGCCGTACTCTGGCCATGTATGAATTGAAAGGTGAGATTCGGCTATAACGACAACACCACTGACACCGTAAGGGCTAAATCTATGAAAAGTTGAGTTAACAATCGTTGAATTCGCTTTCCTTGCTGCCATTCTCATGTGATCTTCTATAGCGGCAACATCGTCAAGAACATTCGAGTCACAATCGTAAAATTCAACTAACAAATGTCTTCCAAGTGATTTCATTACCACGCCTCCGTTCTCATTTGTCAATCTATCGTTATCCAAAGAAAAGTGGATTTTTTGCTCTTTGAAGTGTTTCGTATCTGGTGACGATGATCTGCCTTGTAATAAAAACATTCACCGGCTTTAACTTTGTATCGTGTTTCATCCAGCCATAATTCTATATTCCCATCTATCACGAATCCAAATTCTTCACCTTCGTGGTAATCTTCAGGTGAAGTTGAGCCAGCTGGTTTTAAAACTACAAATCTTGGATCTATCTTCTTGTCTTCAACTCCCGGAATCAAAAGCTGGGTTTTCACACCTTCCGGTTCATCGTAAAGAGGGACTCTATCTTTTTTTGTAAATACCACTTTAGACGTTTTTTCTTCAGAAAAGAACTGCTTTAAACTTACCCCCAAAACATTCAATAGCTGTTCAAGCGTTGCTATTGAGGGGGATGTCTTATCCCTTTCAAGTAAAGAGATAAAGCCTTTGGTGAGATCCGCCCTTTCAGCCAGCTCTTCTTGAGTGAATCCCCTTGAAAGCCTGAGCCTTTTTACCTTTTCCCCAATTTCCATCCTATATCCTCATTAATGTTGTCAAAAAGTTTAAAATAATAAACAACACCTTTCACCTTAAATAGCATATGTTTCCTGAAGTTGTATTTCTGAATCAGCCTCTGATATATTTAAAAAAGAGAGGTAAAATATCATGTTATTAAACATATTGATTAACAACGCTAAACATTATACTCTATCATATTGTCTAAGTCAACGATCGAAGGGATTTTTTTTGAAAATCATGTGAAATTTACTTTGAAAAAAAGAACATAAAGTGTTAAAATAACGCTGAAGTAGGTGTGAAATTTCAAAAGAGGGAAGTCCGGTGAAAATCCGGCGTGGTCCCGCCACTGTGATCGGCGACGACATTTGCAAAATGCCACTGGGAAACTGGGAAGGTGCAAATGGAGAGCGAACCGAGAGCCAGGAGACCTGCCTACTTGCAAACACCCTTTAGCACTCGGGAAAAGTGTTCGGTGTGGTTAAAATGGGAAACCAGCCGACTTTTATGTCGGCTTTAATTTTTGAGGCGAATACATGATACTCGTTACAGATGAGGAGCTCTCCGAAAAAAGTTATTTTACATTGGACGAAGCTTCGACAATTGAAAGAACCAAATCAATTTGAAAGGAGTTGACTTGTGTGTCATTTGATAAAGGATACATTCAAATTTACACAGGAAATGGAAAGGGAAAGACCACATCCGCCATAGGACTCGCGATAAGAGCACTTGGAGCTGGAATGCGGGTGATGATGATTCAATTCATGAAAGATCCCGTTTACAGCGAGCACAATATCCTTTCCAAGCTTGATGGAATGACTTTGAAAACATTTGGGAAACCATTTTTCATAGTTTACGATGACGAAAATCTTGAGAAAGCAAAAAAATGGGAAAGAAAGATCGTCGCATTCAAGAAGGGGAATCCCCCCAAAGATTACGTTGAACTCATTCACAAAGGACTTCAAGTGGCGAAGGAAGCCGTTTCTAACGGAGAATACGATCTCGTCATTCTCGATGAAATAAACGTTGTGCTCCATTACGAACTGGCATCAATTGAAGAAGTCGAAGACATTTTGAAATCAAAAAAAGAGAATGTGGAAGTTGTTTTAACTGGTAGGTATGCAAATAAAAAACTCATCGATCTGGCAGATCTGGTTACTGAAATGAAGGAGATAAAACATTACTACCAAAAAGGGGTTATGTCAAGAAAAGGTATTGAAGAGTAAGAGCAAATTTTTAACGGTTCAAGGCACTTCATCAGGCGTTGGAAATCGTCCTTCACCATGGCGCTTGGAAGTCATAGAAAGAGGTTTTGTTGAAAACAGTTATCGATGCGTTAAAAGAACTTGCCTCGCCCAAAAGGCGAGGCAAGTTTGGTTTTTCATCAGAATTTTTTTCTCGTCCCAGGCTTTACCAAAGGAATTCCTTTTTTACAAAGTGGACACTCTTGCGGTTTGTAAACTTTAAGAGGAATGCTTTCAAGAGAGGTAAAAGGCAAACCTTCTATATCACTAACAGGAGTTCTGTTAACAATTGCAGAAGTTGCCACGGTTTTGATCCCATATTTTTTGATAAGACGTATAACTTCACGAGTGGATTTTCCGGTTGTCACGACGTCCTCTACGATGGCAATTCTTTTGAACGTTGACGGATCGAATCCACGTCTGAAAATCATTTCGCCATCATCGCCCCTCTCGGTGAACATAAAAGGAACTCTCAGATTTCTTGCCACTTCGTATCCTATCACTATCCCGCCAATTGCGGGAGAAACAACACAGTCAGGACTGAATTTTTCTAACTTCGTCGCGAGTTCCTTTCCCACAATCTGAGCGTAGGATGTGTTTTGAAGCAACTTCGCACATTGAATGTAGGCATCTGAATGAAGGCCTGATGAAAGCAAAAAGTGTCCTTTCAGCAGTGCTTCACTCTCTTCTAACATCTTTTCCAAATTCATACCGTTCTTCCTTTCTTCCAATGAATTTTAGAGAACCCTTCGTAGTGGCTTGTTCTTTTCAAAATAGCCCCTTTTTTGATGTTGTTCCAAGCATTAACAGTTCAAATCCGTCGAACAAGAAACTAGTTCCAACTATCAATCCTACCCAAAAAATGGAGCTGAAAGGCCAGCCTATTATCATCCAAACAGCCAAAAATATTGAAAGAGTGCCGTTCAGTATCGCCAACAAAAAATTCAATTTGGAACCAGCCATATCAAATGCAAAGGTAAAGCTTGAGAAGGCGTCTATTAACAAATACGCCGCAAAAAGAATCCCTAAGGCCGCGATACCACCTATTGGGAAAACGAGCATTAAGAGTCCTGTCACAAAAAGCATTACCGATTTCAGCCATGAACCCCACGATTTTTTGTAACTCTTTAAGGTGGCGTAGGCGATAAAAATGCTCCCGGCAATAAGCAATATCCCAAAAAACAACGCCATGCTCAAACTCATTATAGGGGGTATCAATATTCCAAGCGTTCCAACGATTATCATGAGTATCCCGGACACTATAGAATGATTTGAAAATTTTTTCAGCACCTCTTTGTCAAAAAGCATTGTTTTACCTCCTCCTTTTCAATTAGCTTGCAGATGATTATATCATATGCAAAAACGTGGGTAATTCCGCTATTTCCTGATCAGTGATATAATTCAAATTGAGGGTCAAGTCTTTGCCAAAAGGAGGGTGAAAAATGAAAAACACTTTTCGCCTTACAGCTAAGATATGGAGCCTGTTTAGTTTCGGTTTTGTTTTGATATTCTTAATAGGGAATGCGTTTTCTGCGGAGGAAGCATTGCCAACTGCGTTTGAATGGTTCATGCTGATATGTTTGTTTCCTGGTGGGGTTATAACGGGCATTGCCCTTGCATGGAAATGGGAGCTCATTGGTTCTGTACTTTCTATAGCTTGTCTCTCAGCGTTTTACGTGATACAGACGTTTGTCAGCGGAAGAATTCCTAGAGGTCCTTACTTCCTTCTCCTTGCAGCTCCAGCTTTTCTGTTTTTGACATCATGGATCGTATCCAAGGAGAAAAAATCATTACAATAACTCGCATTGTGCGTGAAAGCAACAAATTTAATTTCTTCTTGAAAAGATCTTTGAAAACGATATAAGCGTGAATAGCTTAAGAACCAATTATCCCGCTTTACAAGCGGTGATGTGATTTTTCTTCATTGCGGCCTTCGAGCTGGAATGACATCAATGTCAAAGACTCTAAACAACAACAGAGTCCGCTGTATACAAACGTCGTGTTAGATTCGCTTTTTCAGCACGTCCGTGTGCTTGACTCATGATAGAGTCCTTGAGCTTAGCGTCACTGCAGGCTTGACCCGCAATCCCGCTCCTGATG
>CAYYEU010000036.1:0-9214 GCA_964470975.1 uncultured Mesoaciditoga sp.
GAAGCGGCTTGCCACAGAGGTCATCCTGAACTTGATTCAGGATCCCATTCCTAAAAAACAGGATTCCGGCTCAAGGCCGGAATGACGGTGAAAGGCTGGACGATGATGAAAAGATGGGGAGTGAGAGGTTTTGCATATGAGCTTAAGGCAATTCTATATTGAATCCGATTTGAAGTACTCGGTATTTTCCATTCTTTTCTTCGGAATTTTGGCCCTTTTCGCCGTTTTAGTCCCAAAAAACGTGCTCTTAATATACGAGATGATGCTGTTTGCCCTAGCGTTTTTTCACATAACTTTTGTGACGGACCCGCTGGCGTGGATGCCTTTTGCCATGACACACACGGTGTTCGCTAACGGTTTTTCCATAGCGCTTTCCATAGTTTCTGCGCGAATTGCTTTCTCTTCTCCATTTGCCGCCCCAAACATCGTCATCTTATTCGCATTGCTTTTATGGTGGTCAAGCGTTCTCTTTCACTTCGCAACGAGCGAGTCTCGCGTCTTCTCTTATTTTGGTGGAATTGAACGCCAGATGGGTATGATGTACCGTTTCACGATCCCTATAATGCTTTTTGCCGGGTGGCAAGTTTTTCAAAATTTTGGACGGGTTCCTTTCTTCTCCATTTTGATCATTGCTGCGATCATCGAAGGCGTGGTTTTAACTTTGCAATTTTTAGATGAAGAAAAACACATAAAATACCCTTTCTCTTATTTGAAATCTATAGGTTTTAGACGTTACACCGGTACGATCTCAAATCCTATTCCGGTTGCAAACTTCCTCGTAACCGTTTTACCGTTGACATTTGTGCTTTACAAGCCTGATTACAAATTCATTCTTTTCATAATTTCTTACCTTGCAATAAGTTGGGGATTGATGCTGTCTCACGGTCGTGGCTCTTATCTTGCCAGTGCTGTCGTTTCGTTACTCGAGATCATTTACATATTTTTTACTCCCGCGCCTTTGTACATGATCTTATCATCGTTGATTGTCGTGATACTTCCACCGATCCTTTATCTCATGACACCACAAGGAAAAGTTACAAAGGACAAACTCAAGATAGCTTTTTCTTTTACAAAGAGAAAGATCTCAAATAAAAAGGCAAATGGAAATGCGTCTGAGTCAAAACCAGAATCATCTGCTGTAAACAGGGCTTTTATATGGAGAGAAGCGATAAAGACTTTTAAGGCGCATCCTTTTTTAGGATATGGAATCTCCAACATCGCGCGCGCAATGCGAAGTAGGTTCTCTCGAAAATCGGCGAGCTATTTCATGACCCAAGTTATCGACAGAATTCATAACCATTACTTGGATCTTTTGATCGAAGGTGGAATGACTCATCTGCTCATTTACCTTGCACTGATAATTTTGGCAACGTACATGTCCATTACCAACGGCATGACTTGGATCGCAATAGCCGTCGTCGGATATTCGATAGACCTTTTTTTCTCTTTTCCGTTGCAGATAAATTACCTAACTTTGATGCTTATCGTGTCTGTATCGTTTGGAACTCAAGTTACGTCTTACCCATGGCTTGGATATGTATTACTCGTATTCACGGGAATATACATGATAGATCTTTATTTTTCTTCAAAGATCAACACGGCCATGCGATATGTCCAACTCGCCATGTCCACACAATCCCAAGGTGATATCAAAGTTACCCTTGATTCCACGCTTTCCGCGCTCAAAGCTGCCCCATTTGAGCAGAGATTTTTTACGGCATCGGCTGGCATTTTGGAGACTTTGTCATCAACCGGAAAACTCCAATTGGAGGATCTTCACACTTTTAGAATATGGTTCAACGCATCGAAGAATTTCATAATAAAAACGGCAGAAGCTCCAGATGTCCCTTTTTCCACGATGGCAATGGTGTACTCAGTAGTTTTCGCATCGACAAAAGACAAAACATATGGAAATGAATCTTGGGCGCTGACAAAATCCGCACTGAATATGAACCCGACTTCTATAATGGCACGACGCTCACTTTTCACGATTCTCAACACCCTGGGGAATATGAATCTCGAAAACAAAAACTCCAAACAAGCGCACCTGAATTTTAAACAATCGGAAGCCGTATTGCGAAGAATCATAGAGGACTTTATCAACGCACCGGGGGCAAACTACGATTTAGAAAATCCTTATTGGCAAGCGTATTTTGACATTCTCAAGAAATTGGAGATGTACGAAAAGCTTCAAAAGTACTTTGATGTTTACAAAAAACGATTTAAAACCGTGATCTTCACCTACGATATTTTCACAAAGATTTCCAAGGCCTTCAACACGCCTGTCAGCTGGACCGTTATCAACACGAATGGAACGAGGATTCTTCAGCCAGTGAACACCATGTTAGGGCCTCTTGTGAGAAGGGTGTGGAAATTCTCGCACGGCAGGGTCAACGAGCTTTACCTCACCGTCGGACAAAATGCAAAGATTTCCGAATCGGCGATAAGACCGTTCATGGAGGAATTCATGAAGCAAGACTGGTGGACGTATTGGAAAGATGAAGGGTTTATAGGGTGAAAATCGTATGGAAATTTCTAAAATACATCTTTCAGGTGTACACCAGTGCAATTGTCTTGTGCGTTGCTTTTTTGACTGATCGTTATTCTATTGAGATACAACATGTCGAATCGTCTCACGTAGGCGTTGATACATGGTTTACAACTTTGGTGCCAAACTCAATAGTTTTCGATACGGATTCGTCGTTCATACATGTTCATAAAATAAGGTGGAGGTGAGGTGCGAATGGAGTTTTTGCTTCTCGCCGTTGCCATTTTGCCGATTTACAGGTTGATCAAAGGCCCTACCGTTTGGGATCGCGTTGTCGGGCTTTCGTCTTCTGTAACAAAATCAGCGATATTTCTTTCCATTTTAGGGCTGGTAGAGCACATGGATTATTTGATCTACGTCTCAATCGTCATGATACTGCTGTCACTTGGGACAGTAGCCGTTTTGTCTCACTTTCTGGAGGAGTGAAATGAATGTCATTCAAAATATCTTAATTTACTTCTCTCTTTTTTTGATCGTTATTGGAACAATTGGTGGTGTTTTTTTGAAAAACTACTACGTGCGACTTCACTTCGTCGGAATTTCAGATACGATTGGCGGAGCGACTTTGTTGTTGACTCTCGCGTTTTTTTCGCAACATCACATTGTTTACCTTCTCTTGGGAATTCTTGTTCTTATTCAAGGACCGGCAATCACGCATCTTTTGGCTCGTGGCGCAGTCAAAGCAAAAATCAACGTGGAGGAAGAAAGATGGCATTCACCGAAACTCTGATCTTCGTGGTCATAGGGCTTTCAGCATCTATTTTGTTCATAAAAGGGCGCATATCCGTCGTCTTGGCATATGGTGCCATTTCAGCCATCGCCGTTGTGATCTTTTCGCTCTACGCCGCACCTGACGTGGCGCTTGCGGAGGCTTCGATAGGATTGGTGTTCACGGTCTTTTTGTACATGGTGGTTCTTCAACACAAGGGGAAATTATGGGTTACAATGGTGAAGATCGATCGTTCAATTGACGAACTGGAACTTGAGATTCTAAGTTTGTACTGTAAAACACACGATCTGGAATTAAAAGTTATTGAATCAACTCCAAACGAAGCTTTGGAAATGCTTAAGGAGGGGAAAACGGAAATTGTGGCTGCCGCTCTTGTAAGCACACATGAAAACCATTATGTGAAAATGACCGATGGCTTTCTTGAAACGAAAATGCTTTATTTCGAAAATGATGATGAAGAATCGCCATTTTTAGGTGGCTTCAACACTTTTTTAGAGGCGTTGGAAGCCTTTAAGGTTGGAAAGATAAAGAACTTCAACGTCGATCTTATCAGGTATCTACATTCATCTTTAGAAGGGCATAGTGTTCCAAGCCCTAAACATGAAAAGAAGGGGTTCTTCTATTCTTTCGCGGTGATCAACGACGAACCCGAGCTTCTTAACTCCTTTAATGAATATTTGAAGGAGATAAAAGAAAGTGGAAAACTCCAAAAAATGGTGGAAAGGCATATAAGATGAGGAAGATATCCATAATCGTGGCGATCGTATCGCTCGTAATTATCTTAACAATTGCGTCCTTCACGAAATTCACACCTCATAACGCAAATCATTATCCCCTTGCAACAGAGCTTTACGATGGCAGTGCGAACATCGTCAGCGCCATTTATTTGGATTTCAGATTGTATGACACGCTTTTTGAGGTTTTGATATTCTCCGTCGCTATAACAGGTGTTTCCTTTTATTCGAAAAGAGTGAAAGAAAGTGGGAGCATTTCCGTGGACAAGTCGCCACTTATCCATTTTGAATTGATCTTGCTGGGTTTTTCGATACTTGCTTGGGGAATGTACACTGCCATAACAGGTCATTTGCAACCAGGTGGTGCATTCAGTGGAGGCGCGATAAGTGCAAGTGGAATAATCGTTCTCACAATGGCATTGGGAACTGAAAAAATTCATGCCATAACAGATCGCCTTGAATTGGAGTGGCTTGAAAATCTTGTTCTTTTTGTCGTGGTGGCTTACGCGGCCTTTGCCAACGTGAATGGTGGGTTCTTCGCACCTGGCTTCCAGGTCGGCAAAATGGGACAACTTTTCAGTGGTAGAGGCGCTTTACTGTTGAACAGTTCAATTGGTTTCAAAGTTTTCGTCGGAGGATGGGCGATCTTCTACGAATTTTCAAAACGGAAGGAGAGTGTTTAATGAGTTTCAACCTTTTTCTGTCCATGATGATGATGGCCATTGGCATCACGATAGTGCTCGTTAAAAGGGATTTACTCGTTAAACTCATCGGGTTAGGCGTACTGGAAACAGCGGTAACCCTGTCTTTTGTGTTGGTAGGCTACACAGGTCCTCTACCTCCTCTCCTCACTTTACCAATAGAAAGAGTGGATCCACTTCCACAAGCCATGATCATCACATCCATTGTCGTTGGATTTGCCGTGTTGGCACTTTCACTTGTGTTCGTCGTTTACCTCTCAAATGTTTATCACACGACCGATATCGTCAAGTTGATCAGAAGGATCAAAAAAGATGAGCATTGATCTCGTTCTTTCTCCCATACTGATCGCTGTGATCCTTGGAACGTTGAGAATTTTCGTGAAGAAGCGATGGATGAATTTGGTCGAATTGCTTTTTATCACGATCGCAACAATCTTCGTTCTTGTCTACCAACGTCCTATGACCTTTGTGGTTGGTGGCTGGAGCTCGGCAATTGGAGTCGAAATAAAATACGATGCCACATCTTTTTGGTTTGTACTTTCGCTTTTAATCGTATGGGCATCTGTGAAAATCAGATTCGAAAAGTGGGAATCTATTGTAGAATCTCTTGTGGATTATCTTTTTGCCTCTTTGTTCGCACTCTTCATATCCAACGATCTTTTCAACATCTACGTCACCATCGAATTGACTTCTTTAATATCATTTTTGTTGGTAGGCCACGGGAAAAAACCTTCCAGAATATGGGCTGCTTTGAAATACATGTTTTTGAGCTCGATCGCTTTAAACCTTTACCTTTTTGGAACGATCGTTGTGTATTCAAGTGTTGGAGTGCTGTCTATTGGCGCTCTGGAAACGGAAAAAGTTCCGGCATTCGGTTTGATTTTCATCTTAAGCGCGCTGTTGGTCAAATCTGGAACTTTTGGCTTGAGTGCTTGGCTGATAGATGCACACTCAAAATCCGAAACTCCCGTCTCTATGATTCTATCAGGCATGGTTGTAAACGCTGGCCTTTTTGGAGTCATAAGGATTTATCCACTTTTGTCTAATCAATTGAAAGCATTCGCCTTGGCAGTTGGAGTGATTTCGGCACTTGGAGGGGCTGTATACGCGATTTCAGAGAAAAAGGTCAAAAGGGTTCTGGCTTTTTCCACGATCTCACAGATGGGGATAGCCCTCATGGCTTTGAGTATTTCGCCCTTGGCAAGTGCCATTTACGCCTTCTCGCACTCCAACGCAAAAGCACTACTTTTCTCAAGAAATGGCAAATTCTCCGCCACTATTGGAGCCTTTTCTCTGATCGGATTCTTTCCGCTTGCCGGCTATTATGCCAAAGTGTCGTTTGGCGAAAACTTTCCGTATCTTTCCATGTTGATGGTGTTTTTGACATCCGTTTACATCGTAAAAGTGTTTGAAAAAGATCTGAAGTGGAGAATCTCAGCATTCGAAATTCCTCTTGAATTTGCTCTCATTTCTTTGGCATTTTTTACGCCACCTGGGAATATCCATCATATGTTGGAAATATATGCACTTGCCGCCGTGGGAATCTTCTTGGGGAGAAAGGTATCGCTTTCAAGCCTTGGCGATCCTTTTGGACTCGAAGAGGGAATTGCTTACCAGCTGGCATTTCTATCTGTTATGGCCGTTGCCGTGGTAAAATAATGAGATGTGGAGGTGTTTTGTTGACAAGAGAAGAGATAATGGAAAAAATAACTGAAAGAATAAAGAACTGCAACGCCTGCCAGCTTGCAACAACGCGAACAAATGCGGTACCGGGGGAAGGCAGCATTTATTCTCCAATAGTCTTCGTTGGAGAAGGCCCGGGTGAAGAAGAAGACAAAAGCGGGAGACCGTTTGTCGGTAGGGCAGGAAAACTATTCGATAAGATACTCGAATCGGTCGGCTTCGATCGCAAAGATTTGTACATAGCCAACATAGTGAAATGCCGCCCGCCGAATAACAGGGTTCCTGCACCAGATGAAGTCGAAGCGTGTTCGCCTTATTTGCTTGCCCAAATCGCAACGATAGATCCGAAGATAATAGTTCCACTTGGTGCGACGGCGATGAAGTTTTTTCTTGGCAAGGATACCAAATCGATAACCGCTGCGAGAGGAAAGCTTTTTGAATGGAAGGCGGGCATAAAAATATTTCCAATGTTTCACCCAAGTTATTTGCTCAGAAACGCTTCAAAAGCACCAGGTTCTCCCAAGGCTCTTACCTGGGAAGACATTAAAAAGTTGAAGGGCATGTACGATGGGTTTATTCAAGAGCGCGAAGAAAAAAAGTAGGTGAACTGCCGTGATCAGAAGAATAAAAGGCACAAATGACATAATTGAAGACTCGCACGTTTGGGAATGGGTTGAAGAAAAGTTCAGAAATGTTGCTAAAAATTTCGGATTTTTGGAGATCCGAACTCCGATATTCGAAGTGACAGAACTTTTTGACAGGGGGGTTGGCACGGATACGGATATAGTCCAAAAAGAAATGTACACCTTTGAAGACAAAGGCGGAAGATCTTTAACTCTCCGTCCCGAGGGTACCGCTTCGGTTATGAGATCTTTTGTAGAACATTCTCTTGATTCCAAAGGACTTCCTCAAAAATTTTTCTATATAGGACCGATGTTTCGATATGAGCGCCCACAAGCAGGGCGTTTGAGGCAGTTTCATCAATATGGTGTGGAGCTCATTGGCTCACCACTTCCAATCGCAGATGTTATGGTTATACTCATGGCAACGGAAAGTTTGAAGGCGATAGGGCTTAACAATTTCAAACTGAAGATCAACTCCACTGGCTGCGAAAAATGCAGGCCAAGATACAAAGAAGCCCTCAGAGAATATTACAAGCCGATCCTGAGTAAACTCTGTGATGATTGCCAAGTGCGTTACGATAAGAACATTCTCAGGCTCTTGGATTGCAAACGTGACGCGGAATATGCAAAATCTGCCCCGAATATTCTCGATTATCTGTGTGATGACTGCAAATCACATTTTGAAGATGTACGAAAGCTACTTGATACGCTTGGATTGGAATACGAGATCGATCCATCAATTGTAAGGGGATTGGATTACTACACTCGAACCGTTTTTGAGATAAAGTATCCGTCTCTTGGAGCACAAGATGCCATTTTGGGTGGTGGAAGGTACGATCATCTTGTTGAAGAGCTTGGTGGGAAGCCAACCCCGTCCGTTGGGTTCGCCGCGGGCATGGAAAGGATCATGATCGCTCTTAAAGCGGAAGGTAAACTTCCACCCCCGCCCACTCCAGACATATACGTGGTAACGGTAAGCGAAGAACAACGTCCTTGTTCTTTGAAAATCGCGAAAGACCTTTCGAAATTCTTTACAGTTGATGTGGATTTGATGGGAAGAAAGTTGAAATCCCAATTCAAGAACGCTTCAAAAGAAGGGGCACGTTACGTGTTAGTCGTTGGGGAAGACGAGGTCAAAAGCGATGTTTACACTCTCAAAGACATGTCAAATGGAAATCAAATGAAATTGTCACTCGACGACATTGTAAAATATCTGGGAAACTCCCTTAAAAATAGAGAAAAAGAGGAGGAAGAAAATTGAACGCTAAGCCGACTCTTAAATTGGATCAAGATTTGGTGAGGAAAGCAAGAGAACTTGCAAAAGAAGTCACGGACGACGTCCAAAAATTCATAAACATTCGAAGCACAACGTCAGTTGAAAGAACCGTTGCAAGGCTTTACGGCATAGATGGAATTGATGGAAGCGGAGTCCCGCTTCCAAATATCGTTGTAAGCGATGTCAAAAAAGCCAACGGACTCGATCGTGGGATAACTTACTGGATTGCAAACGGTTGCGTGGCTAAACGGATGCCGCCACAAGAATTGGCAGAAGCGATTGGAAGAAAAGAGTTTTCGCTTATCGATCTTCCGCCTCAAAAAGAATCCGTCGTTGCGGAAAAGATCGATGAAATGACGGATGAAGCGTTGAATTATGTAGAAAAAATACGTGACGATCGTGACGAAATGTTGAAAACTCTTGGCGATCCGCCACAACCGTATTTGTACGTTATAGTCGCAACTGGAAATATATATGAAGATGCAGTTCAAGCAAGCGCGGCTGCGAAAGAAGGGGCTGATGTCATAGCGGTGATAAGATCGACGGCACAGTCTCTTCTCGATTTCGTACCTTATGGCCCCACAACGGAAGGGTACGGTGGAACGTACGCAACACAGGAGAATTTCAAAATCATGCGAAAGGCCCTCGATGAAGCGGCCCAAGAGGTTGGAAGGTACGTGCGGCTTACCAATTACGCGTCCGGTCTTTGTATGCCAGAAATCAGCGCGATGGGCGCATTGGAAGGACTCGATTTTCTTTTAAACGACTCCATGTACGGAATACTGTTCAGAAACATCAACATGCTCAGAACTTTTGTGGATCAGTACACATCGCGTCTCGTTTGTGCTTACTCTCATATCACGATAAACACCGGTGAAGACAATTACATAAAAACGTCCGATCCGATCTCAAGGGCGCA
>CAYYEU010000037.1:0-8805 GCA_964470975.1 uncultured Mesoaciditoga sp.
TCCCCTATAATGGCATTTTCTACACAACAGTTTTCGCCTATTTTTGTATTTGTCATCACCACAGAATTCTTTATCGTGCTTCCTTTACCAATCTCAACCCCTTGAAAAAGAACACTTCCACTTACTTTTCCATAAACTCTTGAACCCTCGCTAACAAGCGATTTTATAACTTCAGACTCTTTTCCAAAAAAAGCAGGTGGCATTTCTTCACTGTGAGTGTAAAATCTCCAATTGGGATTGTACAAATTCAAAGCCGGCATTGGATGAGTGAGTTCAAGATTAGTTTCCCAGAAAGAGTGAATGGTCCCAACGTCTCTCCAGTATCCTTCGAATTCATAAGCGTACATACGATGGTCTTCCGAAAGTAATTCTGGTATGATGTTCTTACCAAAATCATGGTTGGAATTTTTATCTTTCGCATCCCCTACCAAAGATCGCCTTAGTAAATTCCAATTGAAAAGGTATATTCCCATCGATGCAAGTTGGGACTTTGGTCGAATTGGTTTCTCCTCGAAGTCAGTAATGCGCGAGACGTTATCAGTTATAACCGTTCCAAAACGGCTTGCTTCTGAAAGTGGAACACGTATACATGCAATTGTCACTTCAGCGCTTTTGGATATATGAAAATCAAGCATTTCATTGTAATCCATTGAATAAACATGGTCTCCTGAAAGTACGAGAACATATTTGGGAGAAAATTTGTCTATGAAATCTATATTCTGTTGAATTGCATGGGCTGTACCTTTATACCATTCTCCTTGTGAAGAAGCTGTGTAAGGAGATAAAATGAAGAGCCCGCCTTGTTTTCTATCCAAATCCCAATCTTTTCCTATTCCAAGATGAGTGCTGAGTGCACGTGGTTTGTACTGGGTCAAAACTCCGACAGTGTAAATGGAAGAGTTTGTGCAATTGGACAAAGTAAAATCTATGATTCTGTACTTACCACCAAATGGTACTGCCGGTTTTGCTATGTTGTCGGTAAGCACTCCAAGTCTTGTTCCCTGACCTCCAGCAAGCACCATGGCAATCAATTTGGACACATCAACACCTCCCTATCAGACTACTTGCCATTTTTCGAATATCAGTGGCTCATCATAGCCCCTATACACACGTTCAGACCGGATCGTTACATTTTTATCGAGGATACAATTGTAGATCTTTGCCCCTTCTTCCACAACGGAACCCTCTAACACAATGGAATCCTCCACAACGGCGCCGGATTTGATTTTAACATTTCGAAAAATGACGCTGTTCATCACTTTACCAGAAATTATACTTCCATCGGCTACAATGGAATTGGCTATTTTACCTGTAGGGGTGATTTTAGGCGGTGCCATATCTTTTAATTTGGTGAATATCTTTCCATTCTTGTAAAATAATTCTTTGGATATTTGAGGGTTGAGCATATCCATGTTTATGTTTTTGTACCCCATCACAGATTTTTTTACATTTTTCCAATAACCCTTGAATTCGTAAGACATGATCCTTAACACATTCAAATTGGATATTATCACGTCATGGAGCAAATCGTATTTCCCGTTTGGAACGCTTGCATACAGTAAATCCATAAGCAATTTCTTGTTCATGAAATAGATTCCCAAATTGATCTTGTCTCCAGAAGGTTTTTTTATCTTTTCCTCAAGCTTTATGATCTTTCCTTCTTCGTCAACCTTTACGATCCCATAAAGTGTTGGATCATATCCATTTATGGATTTCGTCATAACGGTTATGTCTGCCATAGATATCATGTGATAATCGTACAACGCGTTGAAATCAGCATTGTAAATATGATCACCAGATCCTATGAGTACGTAATCTTCGCTACCTCTTCTGAATATGGTCATGTTTTGGAAGATCGCATCAGCCGTACCGTGATACCAGTACATCTCATTTTCACTTGCATATGGCTGAAGTATGTAAAGTCCACCATTTTTTCTATCCAGATCCCATTCTCTGCCAGAGCCAAGGTGATCCATCAAGCTACGAGGATTGTACTGAGTTATGACCCCAATTTTCCTTATGCCAGACCTCACCATGTTGGAAATTGTAAAATCTATGGCACGATACTTTCCGCCAATTGGTACGGCAGCAGAAGCCCTCTTGGTGGTCAATTTCCCAAGCGCCTTCCCTTTATCACCGGCAAGGATAAGCCCTAATACTTTCAACTCATCACCCCCTCAACATTAAAATCTTTGTTTTTACATATTTGGGTACAGTGGAAATTCTTTACAAATCTTTTTAACTCTTTCACGCGAGATCTTCATGATATTTTCATCCTCAGGATTATGAATGATCGAAGCTATTGTATCCGCTATCTCCTCCATTTGCTCCTCTTTCATTCCACGAGTTGTAACAGCAGGAGTTCCAAGCCTTATTCCGCTTGTTATAAAAGGGGAGCGTGTCTCACGGGGAATGGTGTTCTTGTTCACCGTGATTCCGATTTCTCCAAGCAGTCTTTCCACTTTTTTACCACTTAAACCATTTTCTGTGAGATCCACAAGCATTAAATGTGTATCAGTTCCACCAGACACTATTCTTATATTACGATCTATCAAAGCCTTAGCCAATGCTTTGGCGTTTTTAACTATCTGTGTTTGATATTCTCTGAAGGAATCCGTCATTGCTTCTTTGAAACAAACGGCTTTGGCCGCTATGATATGCATCAAAGGACCACCTTGTATGCCGGGAAATATCGATTTATCTATTGCTTTGGCAAGTTCCGCACGTGAAAGAATCAAGCCACCGCGCGGCCCTCTAAGAGTCTTATGAGTGGTAGAGGTCACAACGTCGGCATACTCAACCGGATTTGGATGTACTTTGGCGGCGACAAGGCCTGCGAAATGCGCCATGTCAACGACTAAATACGCACCAACTTCATCTGCTATTTTGCGGAAACGCTTGAAATCTATTATTCTTGCGTACGCACTTCCTCCCGTTACTATGACCTTTGGCCTGTGTTCATTCGCCAGGCGCTCCACCTCATCGTAATCTATAGTTTCCGTATCAGCATTGACACCATACGGCACAAAATTGTACAATTTCCCAGAAAAATTCACGGGGGAACCATGTGTCAAATGCCCTCCTTGAGTTAAAGAAAGACCCATAAGAGTACTACCCGGCTCTGCAAGTGCAAAATACGTCGCCATATTGGCTTGTGATCCGGAATGAGGCTGCACGTTGGCATGCTCTGCTGCAAATAATTTTGTTGCTCTATCTCTTGCCAAATTTTCAGCAATGTCAACCACTTCACATCCGCCGTAGTACCTTTTTGCGGGATACCCTTCCGCGTATTTGTTCGTTAGAACGCTACCCATTGCTTGTAGCACGGCTTTGGAAACGAAATTTTCGGAAGCTATCAGTTCTATGCCATTTTGCTGCCTTTCAAGTTCTTTGTGTATCACTTGGTATATTTCAGGATCGACTCCTTTTACTTCCTCCCACAAATCTTTCATGACTTTCTTCGCCTCCTAACGTATTTTATAATGTTTTATTTTGTAAAACAAAGCTCTTAAACTTATTCCAAGGGCTTCAGCAGTTTTTGTTCTGTTGCCACTGTAAGATTTTAAAGTGGTTTCAATGAGGTGGCGCTCAAAATCACTCACTGCCGACTTCAAAGTGGCACCTGATGGAACACGTATTCCCGTAGAGCGCTTGCGTGGAACTTCAAAAGCTGGCAGATGAGATATTTTTATCGTTTTCTCCCCTATATCCATGTTTATAATGGCACGAGCGATAAAATTCTCGAGCTCCCGAACGTTCCCATACCAAGGAAGGTTTTTCATGATCTCGAGAACTTCATTCGATACATTTTCGATAGCCCTACCATATTCCTGATTCAACTTTCTTATTATGTGTTTGACCAACGGTACAAGATCTTCCATCCTCTCACGCAACGGCGTCATAACAATTGGAACAACATTCAATCTGTAATACAAATCAGGGATGAATTTCCCATTTCTCACCATGTCTTCAAGATCGAGATTCGTAGCGGCTATTATTCTAACATCAAGATGCTTAACTTTTGTGCTACCAAGTCTGGTGATCTCCATTTCTTGTAAAAATCTCAGAAATCTCGACTGAACGCTGACTTCCATTTTTCCAACCTCATCGAGGAAAAGTGTGCCTTGATCGGCCTCTTCCACAAGTCCACGCTTTCCACCACGCTTGGCACCAGTGAAGGCACCTTCTTCGTAACCAAAAAGTTCAGATTCCAGTATCCCTTCCGGAAGAGCGGCGCAATTCACACTTACAAAAGAGTGTGATGCCCTATCACTGGCGTTGTGTATCGCATGGGCAAATAACTCCTTACCAGTTCCCGATTCGCCTCTCAAAAGAACCGTCGCACGCGTTTTCGCAACTTTTTTTGCCTGAAGGATTGCCACCTGCATTGCGTGAGAAGTTCCAACAATATCATCAAATGTGTATCGTGCACTTAATCTGCGAATTGTGCGGTTTGCCTCTTCTAATTTTCGGCTCAATGATATGATTTTGGAGACGTCATGTATAACCGCAACACTCCCTGCAAAATCTCCATCCACTACCAATGGAGTGGCATCTATTATTACTTCTCTTCTCATTGGCCCAACTTTGATTCTGTGCCCTAATATGGGTTCTTTTTTCTTTGCCACCATCATGTGAACGCTTTTTCCTTCCGCTATGTCCACGTTAGCGAACTTTCCTATAACATCTTCAGGGTTAAAGCCAGTGATTTTCGTATAGGCTTTGTTGACCATTACAACCCTACCAGTGGAATCGGCAACGCTTATCGCATCGTCTGTGGATTCTATGATCGTTTCAAGCATGAAACGCACATTTTTGAGATCGGTTACTTCTTCAGCCATGTGCTGCACTTCAGTTATATCTCTGAACACGGCTACAGCGCCGACTATCTTTTCGTTTTTATCAAAAAGTGGGATTCTCGATGTGACTATTTTGGTATTTCCGGTATCTTGCACCCGATCTAATTCAGGTCTACCGCTTTTAACCACTAAATGAAGACGTGTGTTTGGAATTGTGGCAACCACTTTTTTGCCGACATAATCTTTTTTTGGAAGATGGAGGATTGAACAAGCCGCTTGATTGATGAATAATATTTGGGCATCTTTGTCGATCATTATCACACCTTCAAGCATGGAATCTAAAACGCGTTTGTAGTACTCACACCTGGATTTCATAATTTATTTGCTCCGTAACCGTTGTGAATACCCCATCCCAATTTTCTATGAACCAATCCAAAAAAATCTCGATCCTTGGTGCATATAAACTTCAAGTCCTTTTTTGCATCTGTTACTTCAAATTCTTGAACTTCTTTGAATTCTTCAAATTTTTCACCATCCGCAATACAAAAATATCTTTCTCTTTCACGAGGTTGAATGCCTACATGGATTCTTCTCGTAGATGAGACCACCACTGGCCATGATGAAAAAGCATGGGCCATCATCGGAACTATTGAAATAACCTTAGCCAGTGGATCTATAACAGAACCTCCAGCAGACAAATTGTAAGCAGTCGATCCTGTCGAGGTGGAGAAGATCATTCCATCACACAACATCTGGCCCATTTTTGTACCATCTACACTCACCGTAACTCTTAGCATATGAGATCTTACACCACGTTGCACCACGAAATCGTTGAAAACGAGTTTGCTTTCTTTTGCAGACGAATTTCTTACTTCTAAAAAATTCCTATGAACTACCTGGTAGTCTCCCTGTACGAGTATGTCAAAGAGTATATCGTCTATTTCAGAAAATTCGTAAGGGCTTAAAAACCCAAGATGTCCGAAGTTAACCCCTATAACGTTGACTTCGTGTTCATACAGTCGTTTTGAAGCCCTTAAAACAGTTCCATCACCACCAAGAACGAAAGCCAAAGTCTCGGAATTGGCATTTTCTAAAGAAATGACCTTCAATCCATTCCTTTCAAGTTTTGCTTTCAGCTTGTGTGATGCGCCCAAAGTTTTTTCGTTTTTCTCATTTCTAACGATAACGGCGTTTTTGAACTTGATCATCATTTCAAGAAAACGCTGAGATCGAACAGCGTGTTGACGACAAAAGCCTGAATGAAGACGAGAATCAATATGGCAATAAAGGGGGAAAAATCGAACATGCCTACAGGTGGTATGATTTTACGCAAAGGTCTCACCATCGGTTCAGACATTTGGTAGAAGATCCTTCTTATTGGGAAATTGTAAGGGACTATGAAACTGAGAATCGAATCCACTATTAGAACGGTAATCGCAAACCATACTAAAATATTGAGGATAACGGCAATAGCGTAAATGAAATTCGCAAGCACAAACAACTATCATCACCCCTTAGAATTAAAGTTCTCGGCACTCATCAGTGATTCTCCTATCGCAGCATATCCTTTGGGGGTTACAATTCGCCCTCGAGCAGTTCGAGCAACGAAACCTCCTTGCAGAAGGTATGGTTCGTACACTTCACTCACGGTTTCAGCCTCCAACCCCACGGTTGCTGCCAAGGAATTCAATCCAACTGGGCCACCACGGTAATCGTGCACAATTTTGGAAAGTATTTTGTGATCCGTCTCGTCAAGACCAAAAAGATCTATCTTCATGGAATCAAAAGCTTCTTCTATCGTTTCAAAAGTGATTTCATTTTTTGACTTGACTGTGGCAAAATCTCTAATTCTCTTTAAAAGCCTGTTAGCAACCCTTGGAGTGCCACGCGCGCGCTTTGCAATCTCAAAAGCACACTTTTCGTCAATTTCCACTCCTAAAATGTTTGCGGTTCTCTTCACGATCTTACTCAAATCTTTTACATCGTAAAAATCAAGTTCTAACACCATTCCAAATCTATTTCTCAGTGGAGGAGTGAGAAGGCCACTCCTGGTCGTTGCACCAACAAGGGTAAATGGGCTTACAGACAGTCTAACAGTTCTCGCCCCCGGGCCTTTTCCGACGAGTATGTCAAGCTTAAAATCTTCCATGGCAGAGTAAAGAACCTCTTCAACGGCGTGGGGCAACCTGTGAATCTCGTCTATGAACAAGATATCCCCTGTTGAGAGAGAGGTAAGTACAGCGGCAAGATCGCCCTGCCTTTCTATAACAGGACCACTTGTGGTGTGAAGGCGCCCTCCAGTTTCATGGGCGATTATGGTAGCCAAAGTAGTCTTACCTAAACCAGGGGGACCTGCTAAAAGAACATGATCTAAAACTTCCCCACGCATTTTAGACGCACGAATCGCAATGTCAAGACGTGATTTCACATTTTCCTGTCCGACATATTCGTTTAAAGTAATCGGTCTTATACTGACAAAACTTTCATCCTCATTTTGAGGCTCAGAAGACAACAATCTACCCATTCAATCACCACACGCCTACGGATGTATCCTGTAAATGGTACGTGCAAATGGTATTGCCTCTCTTATATGATCGAGTTTGCATATCCAAGACACAAGTCTTTCTATTCCCATTCCAAATCCGCTGTGAGGAACTGTACCGTATTTTCTCAAATCGATGTACCAATCGTACGATTCCACTGGCAAGTTGAACTCTTTTATTCTTTCAACAAGCAAATCCGGATCGTGAATACGTTGTGAGGCACCTATAATTTCTCCATATCCTTCTGGTGCCAGCATGTCATTGCATAAAACCACTCTTGGATTATCCGGATCTGGCTGCATGTAAAAAGCTTTTATGTTTCTGGGATAATTGTAGACCATCACAGGGCGATCGAATTCCTCACTTATTCCCGTCTCTTCGTCTCCCCCTATATCGTCTCCCCATTTTATATCAAAGCCTTTCTTCTGCAAAAGCTTTATCGCTTCATCATAACTCACGCGTGGAAATGGGGCTTGTACTTTTTCAAGGAGCTTAACATCCCTGCCAATGGCAATCAAATGCTCGTGAGACCTTTCTAAGACTTTTTGAACCACGTATGAAACCAAATCTTCCTGAAATTTCATGTTGTCGTCGGAGGTATAGTAAGCCATTTCCGCTTCGTTCATCCAAAATTCAGTAAGATGTCTCCGAGTTTTTGATTTTTCGGCGCGGAAAGTTGGCCCTAAATTAAAAACTTTGCCAAGTGCCATTATGGCCGCTTCCAAATACAGTTGTCCAGTTTGAGCAAGATAAGCTTCTCCAAGGTCAAAATATTTAATTTTGAAAGTCTCACCCGCAGATTCACCTATCGCACCTGTGAGAATTGGCGTATCGATGAGAACGAATTTCCTTGAATGGTAAAACTCTCTCACCGCCTGTATTATTTCATCACGAATACGAAGAATGTGAAATTGTCTTTTTGATCTGAGCCAAAGATGGCGATGAGTCATTAAAAAATCTATTCCGTGTTCTTTCTTAGAAATTGGATAATCTTCATCAGGAATCTGTATGATTTCTATGTTTTCAACATCCATTTCATAACCGTAAGGGGAACGTTTGTCTTCGCGTATCTTTCCAACGATCACAACGCTCGATTCGATTCTCAAAGAATCCGCCCTCTTGAAAATTTCTTCCTCCACCGAAGATTTTTCAACAATCGCCTGAATGAATCCTGTTCCGTCCCTCAGCTGTAAAAAATGTATCTTTCCACTGGAACGCTTGTTAAACATCCAACCTCTTATTTCTATCTCTTCACCAACGTGATCTGTCACATCCTCTATGTACACCCATTGAGCCAAAGTTCATCACTCCTTCATTTTG
Organism: uncultured Mesoaciditoga sp.; assembly: GCA_964470975.1. Lineage (GTDB taxonomy): Bacteria > Thermotogota > Thermotogae > Mesoaciditogales > Mesoaciditogaceae > WGFY01. Next base: position 8,663 of record CAYYEU010000037.1, read on the forward strand.
CTGGTGCTGAAAAAAATTGCACACTTCAATTTTACCATAAAAAAAGCCCTGACATATGTCAGGGCTTTTATAAAAGCACCTAATCGATCAGAAACTTACACTCGCAGAAGCTTCAACGTACCAATAAGGATTTGCGTTGACAA
>CAYYEU010000038.1:0-8790 GCA_964470975.1 uncultured Mesoaciditoga sp.
AAAAAAACGGTTCATGCGAGCTCCCTTAAAACCATTGCAGAGAATTTCATACCCGTTTTGGTGAACTTCAAGCGATCAGAACACTCTAAAAGTTCGCCACAGAATTTTTTTACTCTTGAGAAAGCTTCATCGAAATCGCTTCCAAATTTATCTCGCATTTCTTGAATGTTAACACCTTCTGCAAGCCTTAAACCCATAAAAAGCGTCTCAGACACCTCGTCGAACTTGTTGTTCTTTGATTCGTAAATACGTGGATATTCGCCAACACGAATTTTTGATATGTAATCATGAATTTCCCCCGTGTTGACCCAACGCTCGTTTGAAAGATGGCTTCCAGCAGAGAGACCAAAACCAATGTAGTTCTCATTCTCCCAATAACGGGTATTATGAACACACGGTTTTCCTTTCGTCCATGAACTCAATTCATATCTTGAGTATCCCATTTCTTCTAAGCCTTCTGTTATGGAATCGTACATTTTTTCAGATACGTCTTCGGATGGAAGTTGCGCTTGCCCTGATTTCACCATTGAAAAAAGTGGAACATCTTCATGAATCTCCAATTCGTAAAACGATACGTGTTCAGGGTCCAATTCTTTGATGCTTTTAAGATCCTTTTCGACATCTGAAAGTCTTTCAAAAGGAAGAGAATACATGAGATCAACATTCACGTTGTCAAAATTCTCTCTCAAAATGGAGTAAGCTTTTTTGAATTGCTCAAAGGTGTAGGGGCGACCCAAAACTCTTAACAGTTCATCAGACGATGTTTGTAGGCCTACACTTGCGCGATTTATACCAATCTCAAGTAGTTCATGACAGAGTTTTCTGTCGATATCTTCAGGATTGAACTCGAGGGTGGCCTCTCTCACATCAAAAAACAAATGACTCGCAAGATTTTCCACAACATTTTCAATGTACTTGACCGGTACATGACTTGGGGTACCTCCACCGAAGTAAAGTGTGATCGCTTGCTTCCCTTCAAGGTATTTTGAACTCATGTTTATCTCTTTACGAACACTTTCAAAATATTCTTTCATCAATTCTGTTTTTGTAGTGGATGCAAAATCACAATAAATGCATCGTCGCGAGCAAAAAGGGATGTGAACGTAAACGGAAATTTCACCGCTCGAGAGATACGTAAGCAGCCCCCCTATTGTAGCCAAAAGTGAGTTCTGAATCTTCGAGATTCAAATCACATAGAATGGATGTGCCAAGATCTGTTTTGATGTATCTAATCCACCATCCACCATCCATATCGCTTTCCATTGAGGACAGGCCAAAAGCCAATCCCAAATTTCCGTTGTACCCCAGTCCAATGTCAAACGAAGCGGAACCTATTGCCAAGCCAAAAGTGGATAAACGTAAAGGGCCTACTTCATCTGTAAAAATGAACGTTCCCTTCATATTTTTATACGACAAGTCAAAAAGGCCCAGATGTTCCTCGTATCTTTGGAAGATCAACTCGTAATGACCTCGTACGTATGTGGAAATTCCAAGCAGGGTAGAGTACCCCTTTCCATCCATGGTTATGCCGAAATTTGGAAGCCCATAGTTACCCGCTGTAAATTTGAATCTGTAAAAAAATGGGGCAAGGACGCGCTCGGTATTGTATTCAAAATAAGCAGATGGCACGTTTAACGTCAAATTCACTCCAAGAGCCACGGCGTAAGTACTCTTGGTAACTATCGGATTGAAAAAACCAATTTTTTGTCGGCTCTCTTGAGTGATTATGTATCCAGCGGCCACACCTACTCCTGAAGTTCCAATCACTCCCAAAAGATACACTTTCCCAAGTTTTGCTGAATATCGAGATGTCCAACGTGTATTCAGAAGCGAAAACGACGTTGAAGCAAAAGAAACCGTAAAAATAGCCACTGAAATCAAAAGAAACACACAGATTTTTCTCAAGATATTGACAAGCCCCCTCTCGAAGTGGTAATATTTTAACGCTCTGGGAGATCGTCTAACGGCAGGACAGCGGACTCTGGATTCGCCAATGGAGGTTCGAATCCTCCTCTCCCAGCCAGAAGCCAGGATTCATCCTGGCTTTTCTTCAACAAGATTATACACCTTATTTCTCTTCATTTTTTTCATCCGTCTTAAGATGTATGCCTTTAAGCGATTCCCAAAGCACAAGTAAGAACCCAATCAAAAGTGGAATAAAATACGTCAACATTCTCCATTCGAGTGTAACTGTCCCCAAGTATTCTCGTGGAACTATTGGCGAGAAGAAAAGGTAAAAACCGCCTTCTGCAACCCCTGAAGCTCCAGGGGTGGGAGAAAAGTATATTATCATCGTAGCCAAAGATTGTACGCTGACAATGTCAAACAAAGACGAAAGTGAGTTCTTCAAAACACCTGTTGAAATGATGGCCGAATAAACCGTAAAAAAGCTTGCCACACTTGACAAAATCCCTAAAAAAAACGTTGAAACTAAGAGAATGGGATCTTTGCTAAGGGTTTTTGCACTTTCAGCGTACATTTCCACTTCAGAATCGATTTTGTCAAGGAACAGTTCGATTTTTGGTCTCAGACTTTTGCTGAATTTGAATAACGCGACAAACCATTTGAAAACCCCAAAGATCTTGTCGTAGACTTTCTTACTTAAACTGAACACCACAAGGAAAACGATCATAGCCGTTGAAATGGTGAAGCCTAACATGGCAAGCGAAATAATAGCCGGAATTCCTCCCATAAGCCGTACTGCACGCACTACTCCTAAAAGGGCTATGCTTTCAAGAGCGGTCTGTTCCACGACAAATCTTAAAACCATCACAGAAGTCGAGACTCCCAATGAAAGGCCGGATTTACCCATGTACACCAATTGCATTGGTTGACCACCTGAATAAGATGGAGTGATCATACCGAAAAAGGCCCCTATTACAGTGGTCTTAAAGGATTTAATAAATCCAAAATGTTCCTTCGATCCTTTTCGAGTTAGAAGGTATATCACACTGGCATCTGCTGTCCAAGATATCAACAACGAAATCAGTCCAATCAATCCCCACCATTCGCGGAAAAAGAAATCAAACATCTTTTTCCAACTTATTCCACCGCCAAAAGAATTCAAGAGATAAATAGCCACAGCAGACACTATGATTATCAGCACAAGAGAAACAACAAATTTCTTCATTTTAATTGACCACCGAATTCAAGTACTTTTTTGATCGCTTCCATTTCATCCATTCCATCGTCTATTTTCAACTTCATCAATTCTTTAAGGACTTCGCCTATTTTTAAACCTTCAAGCCCATATTTTACCTTTAAAATTTTGCCGTTTATTTTCTCAAGCCTTACATTTCTCAATTTTTCCAAGTAAATGAAAACGTTTTTCTCCATCTCTTTATCGTAAGCAAGAACAGGCATGGCTTCCAAAGGCATTTTCGAAAGCATGAAGTACAGCGTTGAAAGTTTGTCGGATCTAAGGATATCACCGTGGAATTCCTCATTGTATATTTTGTTAAACACATCTAAAAAACGCTTCGGAACGCCGTAATCTTTTATTATCTCATGAGTCAACATTGAATTGCACGGTTTTAAAATCAGAAGCAGCAGAGAGTAAAAAACGTTGAACTTTCCCTTTATCATATCCACCAGCTCAAAATATCTTTTGAAATCAACACGCTGTCTACATGGGAAAACTTCGAGTACGTTATATTTTTGGAACAGTTCAAATGCTCCTGCCCTCTTTTCTTCATTTAAAGTTTTCTCAAACTCATTTCTAATTCTGGCAGGGCTTACCGATTTAAGGTAACCTCTATTAACAGCACTGATAAGCAAGCTTTCCGTTTTTTCATCAAGACTGTACTCAAACCTCGCAACATATCTCAAAGCTCTTAGAATTCTAGTTGGATCTTCAATAAAGCTCATACTGTGAAGAATGCGAATCTTTCCCATTTTGAGATCGCGTCTGCCACCAAAAAAATCTACCAAAGTGCCGAAATTCTCGGAATTTATGCTAACGGCCATGGCATTTATTGTGAAATCACGCCGATATAAATCTTTTCTTAGATTTGAAACCTCAACTTTTGGTAATGCGCCTGGCATTTCATAGTACTCAGTCCTCGCAGTAGCGACGTCTATTGAAATCCCATCAAAAAAGAGTGTGGCGGTCTTGAATTCCGGATGAACACGACATTCAACACCTTTATTGAGGGCAAATTCATTGCTAAAACTCACCCCATCACCTTCGATAACAACATCAACATCCATGCTCCATTTTCCAAGAAGAATGTCCCTTACGAATCCTCCGACAACGTAGATGGTTTCATTTTTTGAGCTTGCAAAATCCCCCATTTCCCTTAAAAGAGAAAGTACGTCAGGGCGTACAACGGATTCAAGGAGATTTGATATGTTTACCGTAAATTCAGCACTTCCCGTGGCAATTGCAATAGCTCTTACAAGATCTCGCCGTGTTATTATTCCAATGGCCTTCATGTTTTCATCTACCACGATCACACGTCCAACATCATGTAATGTCATGATCTCCCCTATTTTTTCTATTGAATCTTTTTGATGTGCAACAATTGGAGGAATACTCATAACCATCTGTAAATCATTTACGCCAGATTTCAAAGCCCTTTCAACGTCTTTCTTTGTGATGACCCCTATCACTTGATCGTGCTCACTCACAACCGGAAAACCTGTAAATCCAGTACGTCTTATTACGCTCATAACTTCTTCTAACTCAAGATCGAGGGACAGCATTCGAACCTGCTTGGTCATTATTTCAGAGGCAATTAAACTACCTTCCTGTTGAAAATAGAAACGCATCGGCAATCCATTCAGTTTTCCACCGTGTTTGAAGCAAAAATATAAAGCTTCTACATCATAAACGGTCGTCTCTTTGTGTGTAAGAGCAAGAGTTTTGGAATGTATGGCGAAAGCAAAAAGTCTTGCATCCTCAATCTTAGGAATGATGTTGCTTCTTTTCATCTTGAGAACGAGATTGGCGGTACAAGAAAAACATTTTCCGAGCTCACAACTCAAGGGAAAAGAATTTCCGCTCTCAAAATCCACCTCTTTAAATTGAGAGAAATCCCTAAAAATTGGCAACTTGTCCCCCTTCAAAATGATTTTTGAGTTGGGATGAAGCCTCTTAAAAGCTATTGCCGCGCCAAAGCCATCAACGGTTGCCGGGAAAAAATATGTCAAAATTCACACCACCTAACGAATTCACAAATTCGTCTACATCATCGCCTACAAAATAAAGATTCGAGTTGACCAATTTCATATCTGAAGCACCAAAGTTTTTAATGGAATCATATCTCTTTGAAAACTTTAAAGAGAGTTCTTCTTCAAGACGACACCCGTAAAAAACGTAAACTTTTTCAATCTCAACGTAGGGAGAGGTCGTAAGATAGTCCAAATGCCAATGGAGTTTTTTATCTTTTTTTATGTGATGTTGAATTCTCTTTGAAATAGAATTCATCGCTGATCCAATGTACACGTAATTTCCAGGCTTAAAATTCACTTTCCCCAGCGAGCCTACCAATACCCTTAAGGGTCTTTCAATTTTTATCTTTAAAATGTAAGTTCCTTTGTCCATTCGTCAATACCTTAAAAAAACGTAACCTATTGACAAGAGAATGCTGAAAATCAAAACCACAGAGCCATATTTCAAGAACCTCCCAAAACTGATTTCTTTCTTGTAGGAGCGACGCAACAGTGCAAGTGCGACAACATTTGCCGATGCCCCAACGGCCGAACCGTTTCCTCCAAGACACGCTCCAAGGCTGAGAGACCACCAAAGAGGGTTGAGATCGGCATAAATTTTAGGATTTATAGAATGCATTGACTTTATAACAGGTATCAACGTGGCTGTTAACGGAACGTTGTCAATTATAGCCGACAAGACGGCAGAGAAGGATATTATGAGGGCTTCCATAATTTTGTACGAATTATGGGAAAGAACGACCATTAAATTAGCCAATGCTCCCAGAACTCCCGTATCTCCGAGCGCTCCGACCATGACAAAAAGTCCAAGAAAGAATGTTAACGTAGACCAATCAACTTTTTTGAGTATGTAGTCCACTTTCTTGCCTTCCATGAAAAGAATGGATGTAAACCCAGCCGTCATAGCTATGGCGGAGTTTTCTATATGAGTCACACTTTGAAGTAAGAACATCGTTACAGTTGCAACAAAAAAGATGATCGAGAGCGTGAAATCGCGCTGGCTTTTTATGGATGATTTGGGATCTAAGCTATTCACAACTTTTTTGTCAAGAGGCTTTGAAAAATTTCTTTTAAAAAGAAGAAGAATGAGCAAATCCGAAAAGAGAAAAACCGCTATAGCCGCTGGACCAGTGTTGAAAAGAAATTGAATAAAATCAAGTTTCGCCTCAGATCCTATCATTATGTTTGGGGGGTCCCCTATCAACGTCATGGTTCCACCTATGTTGGAAGCAAAGATTTCCCCTATAACAAATGGTATTGGGTCCATATCTAAAGGCTCTGTAATGGCAAATGTTAAAGGCATGGCCACAAGAATTGTGGTAACGTTGTCAAGAAAACCAGACATTACGGCAACAAAGAGGGTTAAAAGTATAAAAAGTCTTTTAGAAGATGTTCCGGAAAATTGTGCCACCTTAACGCCTATGTACTGAAAAAGTCCGCTTTCTTCAAGAACACCGACAAAAGTCATCATTCCAAGAAGAAGAAAAATGGTGTTGAAATCTATGTAAGTTGCCCAAACTTTTTCACTTTCTTGAAATAGACCGAAAAAGATCATCGTCGTGGCGCCTAAAACGGCCGCCACCGTTTTGTTGACTTTTTCCGAGGCTATGAAGAAATAAGATATCATGAATATCGTAAGTGCTGCAACACCCGGCCAGTTCAAAGCACCACTTCCATCTTATCGCCATCTTTTAAAAATTCCTCTAAGTTTGAGATTTTTCCGTTGAGCATTATTTTAAGACCGTCGGGGCTGAATTTAAGAAACTCGAAAACGTCTATGATTTTAAGTGTTCCAAATTCAACATTTATCTTGTCACCACAGTTCACTTTTTCTTCACTTGAGCCACGGCTTCCATTTATTTTTACAGCAAAAGGAGGCTGAATTTCAATATCTTTGGAATTCAACTTCAAAGAGATAAACCCAATTCTCAACTGCTTTAAAAGTTCTCCAACGTTAACGGTTCTTATTCTTAGCTTCAACACTTGAGCTGTTTTCACAAATTTCACGGGTTTTCCTGTGGCATCCACAATTTCGAAATTAGAAATTTCGTGTTCTTCACCGTTTATTGTTACGGAACAATTCCTACCCAAAATTTTTATTACCTCATCAACATCCAAATATTCATTGTACTCTATTGAGTCCCCATCAGATACAACGTCTTCTAAGGATGCAGGGTGTAAATTCAACTTTACGGGAGGAAAAGTTTCCATTTCTTCACCATTTATAAAGCATTTCACGGGCTTAACGACGTCTCTAATACGCAAAACGACAGGTCTACCATCTGAAGGTAAAATTTCGATCATGTCGCCATCATTCAAACGGCTATGAAGAGAAGCTTTGGCACCGTTCACACTTACACGAGGTTCGGGCATGTTGCCGGGAACAACCATTACCTCCCCGTTTAATTCGTATGTTATACCAGCTGAAGGGTTTCCAAGGACTTCCTTGATGTTAAAGCCAGCCTGCATCAAAGCTTGAAAAATGTCTTCGTGTCCGGTGAGATTCATCAATTGAACGGTTCTTGAATTCACAGTCACTCTTTTAAATATCTTTGACATGTTGTATCTTGCAGAGTAAGCAATTCCTACTGGAGTAACAAACTCACTACCAATTATTTTATTGGTGGTATCTTCTACATAGGCTATATTTTCAACCCCTCTCAATGCCACTCTATTTTCAGGCAGAGAGAGTTTACTGGCTACAAGCTTGGTAAAGGTTGGTATTTTGGCTCCCCCACCAACTACGACAACCGCCGCTGGAGTACTTCCATTAAGATCGAGAATAGCTTTTGCAATCTCATCCGTTATCGAATTTATCGTGGGATTAACAACTTCCATCAGTTCATCAAGTGGAATCTCAACTGACATTCCTAAAATATTTTCCACTTGCGGCACTTTACCTGCGAGGATTGAGCGCTTTATTTTCTCTCCATCTTGGAAACTTAAAAGATATTCATCACATATTTTCTCGGTTATCTCATCGCCAGCCATAGGAATCATACCGTACGAAACGATAGTCCCATCTTTACTTATGGCTATATCAGAAGTGCCAGCTCCAACATCGACAAGTGCTATGTTTAACCTTCTCAAGTCTTGAGGAACCACGAGATGTATGGCTGCCATCGGTTCAAGAGTGAGGTATTCCACAGACAAGCCGGTTTCACTCATAACTGAGAAGAGGGCTTCCACAACTCTTCTGGGAAGAAAAGCGGCTATAACACTGACAGAAGCTTTGTCTCCAAGTTGTCCAATTAGGTTCCTAACCCTTTCATCATCTACACTGTATTCCAATATCGAATACCCAACACAATAATCATGGGATTGCCCATTTTTCCTGACCGCATCAGTCAGCGCGTCGAATTCCAACGCTCTCACAAAATCCTCGTCTATCTTTGATGGTGGAATTCTTTTGTTTGATTCTCCGATAACTGTTTTTAAAAAACGTCCAGCAACTGCGGTTGAAACTCTTGAAAATTTTGTTTTCGTCCTGTTCTCAAGTGCCTCTCTTACATGAGTCACCGTGCGTACCACCTTTGGTACATCGTTTATCTGCCCATCTAACATGGCCCTTTCTTCATGCTCCATCATCTCAAAGTCTAAAATCTTGATTCCATGTTC
>CAYYEU010000039.1:0-8685 GCA_964470975.1 uncultured Mesoaciditoga sp.
AACACTTTAGGTTTTATGAGAAATATACGTGCCAACATTATTCTTTGCCGCTGACCGCCACTTAATTCAAAAGGGAATTTATCCATAACATCGTTCGGATCTACATTCACCAATTCAAGAGATTGCTCGATCAGCTCATCCTGTTGCTTTACGGGCATTTTTTGCTCTATTAAGCGAAAAGTCCTTCTCAGATTTTTCCTTATAGAAAAAAATTGGTTGAAACTACTGAATGGGTCTTGAAATACACCTTGTACTTTCTTCCAATAATTTAGGCGTGCTCTACCTTTAGAAAAGTTTTTTATGTTCTTGCCTCTAAATTTTATCTCTCCATCGGATGGTTTGAGTAAATTTAGTAGCATTCTTGCGGTTGTTGTCTTACCACTTCCACTTTGACCAACCAACGATATGATTTCCTTGGGCTTAACATCGAAATCTATGTGATCAACGGCAATCGTTTTCTTTTTACCACTGCCAAATATTTTTGTTAAACTCCTTACACTTAGAATAGGGCTATCTGATAGCATTGCTTTCATCCCTTTCAATTAACGGATGAATACATCTTACCTCTCTGTCTCCGATCTTACGAAATTCTATGTTCTTGGCTCTGCATTCGTTGGTTGCATAGGGACATCTTTCTGCGAATCTACACCCCGGAACTATTTTGTACAAATTTGGTGGGCTTCCAGAAATAATAGGGAGTTTTTTCTCCTTCATGCCTTTTTCCGGGGTTATTATGGATGACATCAACATTTTTGTGTATGGGTGAAGAGAAGAGAAGATAATTTGAGACGTTGTACCTTTTTCCACAATTTGTCCTGCATACATAATGGCAATTTTATCTGCGATATGTCTGAGTAATGGAAGCTCGTGGGTGATGAATACAACACTCTTTATTATTTTTCGTTCAAGCAATATCTTGATTAATTTAATAACTTGACGCTGCGATGAGACATCTAAAGCAGATGTTGGCTCATCGGCAATTAATATCTCTGGATTCATGAGGGTAGAAATCACGGTGATAACCCTTTGCTTCATTCCGCCACTCAACTCAAAAGGATAAGAATTGATAACTCTTTTTGGAAGTGATAACGAATCAAATCGCTCCTCAACCCGTTTCACGATTTCATCATCAGAAATCCCCGGCTCATGTTCTTTTAGAACATCGATAACGAAATTTCTTATTTTAAGAGTGGGATTTAGTGCGTTCATAGCACTTTGAGGAATGAAAGAAATCTTTTTACCCAGGACGGATTTTTTTAGGGATTTTGCATTCATTTTTAGGATATCCATGCCTTCTAACTCTACGCTTCCTCCATAATACTTGAGTGGATGTAGAAACAAACCACTTAGACTCATTGCAAATGTGGATTTTCCACATCCAGATTCGCCGGCTATGCCCAATACTTCACCTTCTTGAAGAGCCAAAGAAACCCCGTCTACAGCCTTCAAAATTCTATTTTTTACCTTGTAATACGCTTTTAAATCTTTTACATTTATCAGTGGTTTTCCCATTCCTTTCATTCACCTCTTAATCGTGGATTGAAAATTTCATCCATTCCGACGTTCATATACAAAAGGGAGAAAGTTATAAGAGATATGCCTATGGTAGGAGGCAAAAATGCCCACCATGCCCCTGTTCTAACCGCTTCGTACAACAAAGCCCAAGATAGCATTGTTCCCAAAGAGACGGTGTTACTTGGTCCGAGTCCTAACATGCTTAATCCAGCTTCGGAAAGTATTCCACTTGCCACTTGAAGGACAAATGCCATGAATATATAAGACGATACATATGGAAGAATCTCACTTAGTATTATTTCAAAGCTATTCATGCCATTTAATTTGGCCATGTTAATGTGTTCCCTCGTTCTAAGACTTGATGTTTGAGCCCTTACTGCTCTTGCCGTCCATGGCCAACTTGTGATTCCTATGATAAGTGCAAGTAAAAACAAAGAACGTGACTTAAGACTTGCTGACAAAAGTATCAGGATAACAAAAGAAGGTATTACGAGGAACAAATTCGTTGTGCTATTTAAAATGTTATCTGTCAACTTTCCTACGTATCCAGCTGTAACTCCTATTACGGTACCAATAATCGTTGCGATTAAGCCTGCCACCAATCCAACAAATATAGAGGTTTTCATGCCATATATAAGCTCAATTAGGACGTCTCTTCCAAAATTATCCGTTCCTAAAACATGTTCTGCAGAAGGGGGCTCGTAAAGAAAACCAACCATTTCCAACGGATCGGTTGAATTCACCAAGGGAAAAATCAAACTCGTAAGTAGTAAGGCTGAAAAAACGGCAGATCCAATCAAAAATTTTTTAGATTTGATCAACAGTCCTAAAAATTCCAATTTTCATTCCTCCAATTGGGAAGCCCTTATTCTGGGATCAATTATTCCATATACGATATCTATAAGAAAGTTAGCCAAAAGAACGCTTACCGTGATCACGAGTGTTCCACCTTGTATTAAAGGATAATCTTGCTGACGGATGGCGTTAAACAGCCATGTTCCAATTCCTGGGTAAGAGAACACAATCTCTGTTATAAGTGCCCCTCCAACCATGGTTCCTAAACTGATCGAAAGCCCCGTTATTTGAGGCAACATGGCGTTTTTGAAAACGTATCTCACGATCTTTTTATCGCTTATGCCAAGGAGTTTGGCATAACGCACATAATCCGTGTTAAGTTCGTATATACTCATTTCCCTCATTCCTATAGCTTGACCACCGATAATTACCAACAGCAAAGAGAGAAAAGGCAAAAGATAGTGCTTCAAAACGTCTATTAAGAACATAATGGAAAAAGTTGGAGTTAGAGCCATGCTATATCCTCCTCCTATTGGGAGAATGTTAAGGATCACTCCAAATAGATAAAGTAAGATAATGGCAAAGCAAAAATATGGGACACTGCTGATAAAAAGAGTTATGGGAAAGAGAACGGCATCAAATTTCCCTTTTTTATACGCGGCAATTGCTCCTAACACATTTCCAAATATCCACCCAAGTAGGATTGAAGGAAGTTGAAGCGCTATCGTCCAAGGCAACGCTTGGGCAAGTATCGTGTTAACCTTTGTTGGATACAAGCTAAAAGATGTACCCAAATCTCCGTGAAGCACCTTTATTATGTAATCCCCAAATTGCACATACCATGGATGATCCAGTCCGAACTCATGAATATATGAATTGTAAAGTTTGTTGAGAACGTCGCTTGATGCGCCTCCTCCAGCCATTTTCGCAACTAAGGCGGAAATTGGGTTTCCCGGTACAAGTCGAGGCAGAAAGAAATTCAAAAAAAGAGCCGTAAAAAAAATTAAAATGTACCATTTCAATTTTCCCAATATGTATCTTAAATATGGACTCAATTGTTTTTCATCCCCCTATTTTAGAAATAGATGCCCGGAGAAACGTATCTCCAGGCATCTAAAAACTAAAGAATTTATTTTACAGGTTTAATGTGGTAAAGGGCTCTTATTCCTGCTCCATCAGTACAAATTTGAGGTGGAGCGTAGGGGTTCTTTTCGTTCGGGAAGTTGGTCCAATGACTCGTGTTGTATTCATAGAACAGCGCCGGTCTGTATTCAAGCCCTATGATTGGTATATCTTTCATGTATATCTCATCTAACTCTGTGTAAAGAGATTTCAGAGTATTTTTGTCCGTTATCGTTGGAATCTTTTCCATGATCTTATCGGCACGAACATTTTTATACCTTCCCCAATTTCTGAAAGCAAGTTGTCCAATTGGCGGAACATCTTTTGAGTACATAGCAGCGTAGAATCTAGACCAAGGCTGGGATGGAAGGGCATTAGGAGCAGGCGTGTCCATTATCATATCGAAGTTACCCGTCATTCTATCATCAGACCATACAGGAGTATCTGGGTAATATGTTTGTATGTCTATGCCAATCTTCTTAGCCGATTGTGCAACTATTTGAAGAGATACCATCCAGTCTGTCCAACCGTAAGGACATTCTACTTTAAACGGCCCTAACCTTGTTCCGTCTTTCAAAACGTAAATGCCATCGCTTCCTTTTTTTGCACCAATACTCTTCAAAAGTTCTTCCGCTTTTTGTGGGTTATATTCCCAACCATATTTCTTTACAGCTTCTTCGTTGAAGTACTTTTTCTCTCCGCCAAATGGCAAAATCAAGCTTGATTTTGCGGTTGGAGAATATTTGGTCATGGCCAGTTGAGCGATTTTTGCGTAATCTATAGAGTATGCGATGGCCTTTCTTACCTCCGGCACGTCAAGCGGGTGCTTTTTTAAGTTGAACCAAAGTGATGGAATCATGGCTGGAACGTAATACGGTGGATGATCATACCAAGTGGCTATTGAAAGGCCTTTTTCCCACATTTTCCAGATCTGAGGAACAAATTGCTGAGACATGTCAATATTGCCTTTTTCGAAAGCGAGATTCCCGTCATCGTTACTCTTGAAGATCGGATGAACGATGTATTTTGGAACAGGTAAATTCCCAAAAAGGCTCTTCCCCCAATAGTCGTTATAACGTACAAGTGCTATTTTTTCAGGGCTGTAGGAGTACAGTTTGTAAGGACCAGATCCTACTGGATTTTCATTTACAAATTCTCGCATCTTCTTTATATCGTAATTGTTATCCTTTTCAACATTTTCCCATATATGTTTTGGTAACACGTAAGTGCTCACCAATGCATCGGTTACAACCAGTCTGTTGGGATTTTCCGGTTTCAATTTAACAACGAACTCGTATTTTCCAACCGTGAATATGTTCTTTACATAGAGCCACAAGTTACTCCAACCGGTACTGTACTTCTTGCCAAGTTCCCATGTGTAAGCAACATCATCAGACGTTAGTCGTTTCCCATCTTGCCAATACACATTGTCTCTCAAATTCACCACTAACGTCAAGTTATCAACCCATTGATATTTTTCTCCAATTAGAGGTTCCAATTGTCCGTTGATCATGTTGTACATAAACAAGGTTTCGTAAATAAGTTCTCGTCCGGAGCCAGCGTTTACAGGCCATGCTGGATTACCAGCCAAAGGATTCCAATTAGTAGGAGGCCCCCATTGCAAACCGTTTACGTAAAGAGTTTCTGAACGCGGGAATCCTCCACTAACTGCGAACGCAAATGCCGCTAAGACAAGAATCCCGACAATGCTTAAAAAAACCACCTTACGTTTCATTCAAATCCCTCCTCTGTACAAACATTTTGACTTTCTTCTCCTCTCTTAAAACAAATTTCCACCTCCTCTTTTATTCTTTCCCGTTGCTTACGCCACAAAACGGGAATCTTTTCAGGTACAATGCTTTACAGATTGAGTAACATTCAAGTTTTTCAAATTTTGTCATCTTGACATGACTCTGATTGTACTGACACAATCCCTTGTTTTAACGTTAATGCAATCTAATTAACGATATGAAACAAGAACAAATCTACTCATCAAAATGATATTACTTTTTCTTGATAATGTCAACTCACCGATGAATTATTTTGGATGATTACAATTTACTGAAAATTGTAATTAAAGCCTTTCTCCAATTTCAGCCAAAATCACCCTTGTTCTGACCCTTGTTTCACGACGACTGTACGCACTTTAAAAGGATCGAAATCCACCTTTCTAACTTTTTGCCCTGTTTTTTCTTCAAGAATGTTGGAAAGGATGACATCGTCGTTGAACTTCAAATTCACGTTTCTCCCAAATGGCTCATAAAATCTTAAGACGTATTCGTCACTTTCTTCTGCCTTTTTCAAAGCCGTAAGCACGACATTTTCATTCTTTTTAAAAATCTCACGTACCCTTTTCGCAAAATCTTCCATTTCACCTTCGATAACTTGAATTGGCAAATTCAAAAGCATCGCATGTTTAAGGGTGTTCGTTTTCCAATTGGTTCCATGAGGGAGTATTGAGATCGTGAATTCATGTTTTCCCTCATCTGAATAGAAATCGGATGATATCGCTCCACGAAGCAATGAAAGTCCCACTTCATTCTCGTAAGCAGACACTCCGTATTTCCCGTTATTTATGACACTTACTCCGAAATCTTCCTGAGAGATATCAATCCATCTGTGGCAGGGAACTTCAAATTTTGCCTGTTCGTACGAATTGTTTCTTGTGGTTTTTCGCTTCAAAAGTCCGAAAGCAGTTTCAAACGTGGCCTCGCGTGCCAGAACGTTCGCATCGAATTCCATCTTCAAAAGATACCTTCTTGTATGCCAATCAACATCAAAATCGAAATCAACGAGTTCGAAATCTCTGTACACCCTCATGATCATGTTCATTCGACTTCCCTCAAAACTGTATGCAAATCTAAGAGAAGAAAATGCTGGACCTTCATCGAATATTTCCACTTTTTTTGGAAGAAGAACAATCCTTTTTTCTGTGTCGCAAGGTATGTCCCATGCTTCAAAACCCGCGTGAATGTCTCGAAGCATAACAAGCTTTAAACCATTTTTGAAAAGTGATCTTTTCCTTATCTTATCGTAAATGTCGATCGAGCCATTAGATTTGACTTCAACCTTGACGAGATCATTTTCCAAACCGTGATGCCAAACCTTCAACGCCTTTGGCCCCAACCCTTCAGTTTTTTCAAAGTTCTCCGGCTTCAATCCTTCCATCAAAGTTCTACCAAGGATGTAGCCTTTTCCGTTCTTGCCATTTTGAATTATGGCATTTCCGTAAATGCCTTCTTTGAGTTTAGCCGAGTTTCTTACCAAAATTGGAAGATCCAAATTAGTGGGATTGAACACGCTCAAAGCGTTTATCTTTCGTACCGTGTGTTTTCTCAAAGTTTCTTTCATTTCGTTGGCAACTTCTTTTTTGGCATTTCTTACCATTTCTCCAAACTCTTCGTAAACCTCGCCTATTGAAGAGCCTGGCAACACATCATGGAATTGCGATTTCAGAAGGGCTTTCCAAGCATTCGTTAAAAGGGCATAAGGATACTCCCCATTTTCCAAAGCAGAGCAAGAAAAAATCGTTTCAGCCACGTACAAGAGGTTTTCCATTTCCCTGTTCAATTTCTTCATGCGCGCTTGATTGGTATAAGTACCCCTGTGAAATTCCAGGTAAAGCTCATCGTCAACAACGGGTAAATCTTCGAATTTGAAAGAATCGAAAACTTCTTCAAAACTCTTTATCTCCAACTCTGGAAGTGCCGGGAGTTTTTTGATGTATTCGTATCTCTCCATCATCTCATCTGTTGGCCCGCCACCTCCGTCTCCATACCCAAACGTTACAAGGGAAAAAGGCACCCGCGAGCCTGTTTCTTTGTGGCTCTTCCAATTCACTTCAAGATCTCTTGGAATTAAAGGTGCGTTGTATCCATTGGTTGATTCAAAAAGATGAGATACGATCTTCGTTCCGTCGAGACCGCGCCATGTAAACCACGAATATGGAAATTTGTTTTTGTCATTCCAACTCAATTTCGTCGTCATGAAATACTCTATTCCACTTTCCTTCATTATTTGTGGAAGTGCCCATGTGAAACCAAATGAATCTGGAAGAAAAGCAATTTTGGCTTTCTTACCAAATTCTCTTTCAAAGAACTTTTGCCCGTACAGAAACTGCCTTGAAAGGGACTCTCCAGATGGGAGATTTGCATCGAACTCGACAGCACTTCCGCCGATTATCTCCCATCTACCGTCTTCAACGAATTTCTTTATTTCTTTGAAAATTTCAGGCTCAGTTGATTTGACATCTTCATAATAAGCACTTGACGATTGAACAAACTTGAAAGATGGATATTTTTTGAGAAGTCTGAGAGCATTGGCAAATGTTCTTACCATTTTCCTTTTCGTTTCTTTCAAAGGCCAAAGCCAAGCGTAGTCTATATGTGCATGACCTGTAGCGTAAACCTTAAAAGGCATTTTGTACCCTTTTGAAATCTTTTGAATTGAATTCATCAAGAATTTAGAGGCCTCGACTATCTTCCTTTTTCTCAACCCATCGAGTTTTATCCCGGAGTTGACAGGGAAATTTGGTGGCTCCCATGACTCGGTCATCTCGGCAAGTTTTTCATCGTCTAAAAGTCTTTTGAAATATTCCTGTGTGGAGGACGGAATCTCCACCATTCCAAGAGCCTCCATGAAAATCCTATATACTTCATTCTTTACATTTTCTTCAGTTGCTTCGAAGATTTCCGTCGCGAACTTAAACCTCAAAAAGCTTTCGAAAAGCTCTTCGTCCAGTACTACATCGAAAGCCCTCTCGAATCTTGGGGTAAAATTCGTCTTTCCAAAAAGTCCTTTTGGAACGCTTTCAATTTCCAAAATATGATCTTGTGAATCAGAAACTGGCGTTACATCTAAATACCTGTGGTATCTGTTTATTTCTCCGTAAGCTTTTCCGTCTATTCTCACCAAAGATTCTCCGCCTGTCCATATATCCAAAAGGTGAGCTTCTCCGTTTGCAGGTTTTGAGAGAAAAATTTTTTTTGAAAATTTAACTGGGAAGACCTCATGAGACCAATCTCCTCCCATCATGATCTGCTTCTTTTCCTCTCCGTTATCAAATACCCAACCTTCAAGTGCTTTTCTTGATTTGATGCTTAACGGGAAAAGCTCGTAAGCTTGTCTTTTCATTCTTTCAATTGTAATTTCTTTCCATCTTCCAGAGTAATACATGTAGCACCTCCAGTTTCAACAGGTCGTATTCACCGTTTTACTCTAAAAATTACTTAATTCACATTTTACCATCTAAAT
>CAYYEU010000040.1:0-8496 GCA_964470975.1 uncultured Mesoaciditoga sp.
TGGCCCTTTCTTCATGCTCCATCATCTCAAAGTCTAAAATCTTGATTCCATGTTCGGTCTCCTCAGTTACCATGCCTATGACCGTTCTTGTTCCTATATCAAGGGCAAATATCACCTTTTTTCACCACCAATCACCGTGACGCCTGTCCCACCCTCTCCGTTTTTTCCAATGCGAAAAGGTATGCGCTTTGAACGCAAAAAAGTCCACAAGCCGTTCGCCAACCTGCCCGTTCCTTTACCGTGAATCACATAACCAATCGATTTAGATTTTAGCACACGGCTTGCAAATTCTTCAACGACGGGAATTGCATCGTCCACAGTCATACCTCTGACATCTATTTCCCTAAGAGGCCTTTCTGCCATTTCATACTCGTAACCACCTTGAATCTTTTTGCTTTCCAGGCTATCTACAACTTTGACTTTGTCAGTGCTCAATTTAATTTGAACACTTCCAATTTCTACAATAACATCGCCCTTCTCTTCTCTTATCACGTTTCCACTGGTATTTGTTCCAATCACTTCCACGTGATCTCCCACCTTTATTTTTTGCCCTTGGGATCTTTTGACGTTTTTCAATCCCTCTATCTTTTTTTTCAGTTCAGCGATTTTCTTATCTTGCACTCTTAGTTCGTGAATGTTTTTTGAATTCTTCAGTGTGTAGATGGCATTTTCAAATTCCTTTTTTGTTTGGCTCAAAGCATTTGAAAATTCTTTTATTTCTTCGGACAGTTCTTCTAACCGGTTTTCTCTTAACTTCTCGAACTTATCATCAAGTTCTTTTTCTTTTTCAAGAATCTCCTTTTTCTTTTTCCTGAGACTGTCAAGCTCTTCTTCATGATCAAGAATAGCAGCTTGAAGCCTTTCAACGAGTACATCTGTTTGAGAAAAGGAAGTGGTACGATTGTTCTTGAAGTTCTCAATCAACTCATTTGAGACTCCAAGCTTCTCAACGATTTCAAACGCATGACTTCTTCCAGGCATATCCATGTGAATTTTATAAGTAGGTGCCATACGTTCAATATCAAAGCCGACCGAAGCGTTTCTGATCCTTTGATCGTCAAAGGCCATGGTTTTCAGTTCAGGAAGATGTGTTGTGATAACCGCTCTTGCATCACGTTTTAAAAGCATTTTTACCACTGCTCTCGCAAAGGCAACTCCTTCTGCTGGCTCTGTGCCGTCTCCCATCTCATCTATTAACACCAGTGTTTTTTTATCGGATTCAGCGCAAATTTTATCTTCTCGAATTACTTTTGCGGAAAAAGTACTCAACTCATCTTTGACCGATTGGTTATCTCCTATATCTGAAAAAAGCGAATCAAAAAGGGAAATTTCAGTCCCTTTTTTGGTCGGAATAGGTATTCCCATGGTAGTCATGAGCACAAATAATCCTACAGTTTTCAATGTCGCGGTTTTTCCACCGGTATTAGGTCCACTCAAAATGACAACTCTATTTTGAGGACAAAGTTCGAAATCTATGGGAACAACTTTTTTAGGGGGAATGAGGGGATTGCGCCCAGAATTTATTTTGATGCTTCCATCGTCTTTTAAAATGGGAATCTCGCATTCATTTTGAATTGCATATCTTGCTCGAGCACAAATCGCATCGAAGTTTTCCAAAGCCCTCACAAGACGGTATATTTGGGAAGAATTATCGGATATAAGTTTTGTCATATTGGACAGTATACGAGAGATCTCTATCGACTCTTTCGAGCGCAATATGGCTAAAGTATCGTTGAATTCTATTAATTCTTCGGGTTCAACGTAGTATGTGGCTGCACTGGAAGATTGACCATGCACTATCCCTCTTACCATCGCCCTTTTTTGAGCATTAACTGGCAAAACATACCTCTCATGTCGTTGAAGCACAAGAGGATCTGAAATGTATCCTTTGTTCACGCCACTGGAAAGAAGATGTCTTATCTTTTCGGTAACATCTTTTTCAGTGAACCTCAATTCTCTTCTCACTCTGAAAAGATCCGGAGTAGCGTTATCTTTTACACTTCCATCGGGATTAAAAGTGTGCTCACATTTTGGAAGAAAATTTGGGGGTGGAATCATATCTTCTGAAAGGGGTTTCATTTCCTTGCTATCCTCAAGAATTTTAGAAAGCTTTCCAGAGACCTTGAAAAGTTCTGCAAAATTCATAATCTGCTTTGACTCTAAGACATGCCCTTCAACAGCGAGGTTCAAAGCTCCCGAAATGTCTTCAACGTGAAAAAACACGTTTGAAATTTCATTTAGTTTCAAAATGACTTCATCAACTTGTTTGAAAGTTTTTTCCAGATCTTCTGGGAAATTCAGAGTGTCAAAGTAAGCCTTCCCATAATCTGAGAAGGCTTTTGATTTGAGAATTTGAAGTATCGACTTGAATTCTAACTCTTCAATGGTTTTATCATCCACTTGCACTTGCTCACTTACCTCCTAAAAAAATCGTAAGTTATAGAAACGTAAAAAGGACTTATCACATCTCCGAATTGAATGGATTCTTTGAAAACGTACGCAATGTCCAAATTAAAACTGTAGTAAGACATCCTCATCCCAATGCTAACTTCTTTTGACGTTTCCTTGGCAAAAGTTATTCTGTACCCACCAAGAACACTGAAGAGAGGATTTAGGGGCAAATCTGCGCCAACTCCGATTTCTCCAGAGTTTATGTTAGCGTAAGAACTCAATACGAACCTCGGATTGAAATACGCTCCCGAAAGAATGATCTCTGAGTTGTAATTTTGATGGTTTACAGGTGTGGATGACCATGTAATAGATGAAAAGAGATTTTTAACAACAAAAGCGAAATTAAAATCATCGTATTTCATTATCGCACCAAGGTCCATTGAAAATCCACTTTTAATATCGCTTCCAGCCCACATGTTCACGTTGATTCCCAAAGAATCATTTCCCATTTTGTAGG
The DNA here is from genome assembly GCA_964470975.1 of uncultured Mesoaciditoga sp. Classification (GTDB taxonomy): domain Bacteria; phylum Thermotogota; class Thermotogae; order Mesoaciditogales; family Mesoaciditogaceae; genus WGFY01. The sequence continues at coordinate 2,909 of CAYYEU010000040.1, forward strand.
CACTGGTTCCAGTCACCTTGTACTGATCGTATTGAAGTTCATCTACCGGATAAGTGTACTGGGCAGCGCCTCCAACGTACAAATTTCCCATCTTAAGAGATCCGCTTAAAAACTCGTTTCTTATAACTCCCAAAAAATGTTCAACATGAGAAAAAAATATTTCATCATCTCCGTTCGTTAAGCCTGCCGGGTTGTAAGCAATGGATTGAGCCCCACTCCAAAATGCGTAGATCGCCCCTCCCATTGCCCTTGAATAGGCTGAGGGATCGTTGAATTCGTTGATAACACCGGCAAAAAGAGATACGCTTAGCAAAAACATCAGGGTGAATGCTAAAAATTTGTGCATTTTTGCCTCCTTCGATCATCTGACAATCGCAAACGACTTCGAAACAGTTTCACTTATCGCACTTGGAGATGGCCCTACCCCAACTACCGCCACGTACATACCATTGGAGAAACCAACGGGATTGAGAATGTAAAGTAGGTTTGCCACTCTCCTAAGGGCCTCGCCTTTTTGATCAGCGACTATTCTTCCTCTCATATCGTAGACCATTAAATGGTAATAACAATCCTTATCAACCGAAAGGAAAAATTGAACTCTTCCAGGACCATTCAACTTTCTCGGAACAATTGTAAGGGATTTTATGCTCGGATTGGAAGAGATGTTTATTTGTGGAATGAGCCCTATAGCATAGGTGCCCTTCTTAGCAGGAAACGATACCATGTTACCGTTAACGGTTGGCGTGGAACCAGAAAGCTTCCAGTCTTTTCCTTTTAACTCATAAACTCTCAAATTGTCAAGCAAACCATTTACCATTGAAATGTTGAACTGCAAATGATAAATAACGCTTGTCGACATTTCAGAAGTTGATACCAACGTTACTGCGTTGGAAACGCGGTTGAAATTAGAATAACCCTTGTAATAATACAAAAGTTCAGACAACGGCTCTGAAAAAACCGAAACCATAGTTGGGCCCTCAAAAGCTCCAACTGGTATATTTACCCATCCTTTATCAAAATGAAGAGATGTTTCTCCATTCAGCATAAATCTTTCAAACGTCTTCGATATCACGTAGTTCACATCATCAAACGTCGCGTATATTGTTACGGGACCTGGAACGTTTTCATAAGAATAGGCTCCTACCCATGTCGAATTTTCCTCGTTCATGATGATCTTCTCGGTAAGAGAACCATCCAGGGCGTAAACAGATGGCGTAGATGAAGAGTTTATCGATATTTCAACATTTCGAGTTCCATCCAATAAATTCAGTTTCATCGTTTTCTGAGAACTGACAGCCTTTATTTGTATGCTCGGTTTCACTGTAAGTTCCTTACGCATCCCTTTATAGGTGTAACCTATAACTATACGCGAAAGGTTGTAAATACCAATAGACGTTGTCCTCGTTGTAAAAGAAATACGATCCCCAGAGATTGGCAAATCAAAAATCTCAGAACCGCCTGGTGTATCCAAAAAAACGTAAATATGATCAATTGCAACGTTGTGATGCAAAACCGAAAATTCAAACTCCACATCACTTCCCACACTGACATAAGAATGCGAAATTTGCACAGGTGTAATGACAAGACCATCCGGACCTTCTATAATGCGTGATAGTAAGTATTGTGCCATACCTTCTCTTGGGTCGTTTGTGTTTAGAAACGCATCAAGAACGTAAATTTGTCCGGGTAAAAAAAAGCCCGCATCTGAAACACTGAATGTTTCGGTGTTTTGTGGTTGAATTGACCCGTTGATCGGTAAGATCGAAAGTCCGCTCGGAGAAGAAAAAGCACTGAATTCTAAAGGCTTTGAACCGATGTTTTTTGCATTTATTTTCCATGTCTGAGTCGCATTTGTTATAAAAGGTACGTACGCAATTGTGGAATTCACACTTGCAGCAGGTATATCAGTGGTAAACGTAGCGGTATTCGAAAAAATAACCGTGTCCGTGGGGTTCAATGTAATACGAGCTTTAGCTCTAAAATCACAGTGCTGATTAGAAATGTAATTCCACACATAAATGCTTCCAGAACCCTGTGGGGTAAGCGTTTCAGTTGCATCATCTTGCGAGTTGTGCAAGTACAAGAGCACGTTTTTTACATTCAATGTTGCAGACAGCGACAGCGTCAGCTTGAAGTTATCTCCTGGAATAGCGTAAACAGGACTTGCCGTAAGAGTTTCGATCTGTAAAGCAAATGAAAATACGGACAGAGAAAAGAGTAGAAAAACAATAGCAAGTATCTTCACCGACTTCCCCCCTTTTTAACTTTGCTCTATTATATCACCGACTTTTGAGGAATCTCTTTTTGAATTGGACTCAAGGAACACTTCAATCATAGAAGTGTTGTCTGGAAGGTATTTCCACATCAGATCCAGTGGAAGCGTTTTGGTGTACAACACAAAGGACGATATTGCTATTCCATGAGAAACCACGATCAAAGTATTGTAAAGTTCAGCAAATTGATAAATCGCATCCACCATTCTTTCTTGAACTTCTTGCAACGTTTCTGCACCGTCTTTTTTCCACTTGGAAGGGGTTTCATTCCAGATCTTCATAGACGGATCACTCTCTACTTCTTCAAAGGTTTTCCCTTCCCAATTTCCCAATTTCATTTCTCGAAGCCTTGAATCGAATTTAATAGGGCTTTGACAAGCCTTTGCTATGATTTCTGCAGTTTGTTTTGCACGTTTAAGATCGCTTGAAAGGACAAATTCAGGGCTAACCTTCTTCAATTTTTCTGCAACTTGTTTTGCCTGGATTATTCCTGACGCATTAAGAGGAGTATCAGTTTGACCTTGGACGATATGATGCAAATTGGCATCTGTTTGTCCGTGCCTGACAAGATAAATTCTGGATATCTTAAAGCACCTCCAATTCACATTCTTCTAAAAGCATTATATCATCATAGTTATGATTTAACACGTTTAAAATTGAGAGCCAATTGGGAGTCAAAACAGTTCATTGAGAAGGGCATCCCTTTTTTTCAACACGAATCTGTTCTGTGGATTTCTAAAACACGTATATTGTACGAAATATGATATCATATAAAAAAGATGAAACGAAAATGGCTGAAAAGGTGGTGTGAGTGGCTTAAAGAGTCGCGTTGAATCGTGAAAATTGGAGTGGTGGGCGCAACTGGTGAAGTTGGAAGAACAATGGTAAAAGTTTTAGAAGAGCGTGGTCATGATTTTTCACAACTAAGACTTTTTGCGTCAAGACGTTCCGTAGGAAATAGCCTTGAATTTAACTCAAAAAAGATAGCAATTGAAGAATTGACAGAAGGTGCGATGAAGGAAGGCTTTGACTTTCTCCTTTTTTCAGCCGGTAAAGAAGTTTCTAAAAAATTTGCACCCGCTGCGACTATGCACGGTGCCACCGTTATAGACAACTCTTCAGCGTTTCGTATGGAACCATTAGTTCCCCTGGTAGTTCCGGAAATCAATTCTGACATCTTAAATGGTTATCATGGCATAATTGCCAATCCGAACTGTTCCACCATTCAGCTTGTTCTTGCACTCAATCCGCTTCACGTTCATTACAATTTGAAAAGTGTAATCGTTACAACGATGCAAGCTGTATCTGGTAGCGGTTACAAAGGAATAAACGAGTTGAAGTCGCAAATTATGGATAACAACGTGGAGCCAAATATTTATCCTCGTAAGATCGCATACAATTGCATTCCACAAATTGGTCCTATTTTGAAAAATGGTTTTTCCGAAGAAGAGATAAAAATGGTAAATGAAATCCAAAAGATCATGAACTGCTCCTGCAACGTCAACGCCACAACGGTAAGAGTTCCTGTAGTCTATGGTCATTCAGAATCCGTGTACGCAGAATTTGAAAAAGAATTTGACTTAAACGATGTAAAAAACATTTTAGGAAAAGCTCCTTCGGTAAAAGTGTGGAATGACTATCCAACGGCTTTGGAGGTAAAAGGAGATGATTTATCTCACATTGGGCGATTAAGGATTTCCCGCGATGGAAAGGGACTTTTATTTTGGAATGTAGCGGACAACGTAAGGGTTGGAGCTGCTACAAATGCTGTGAAAATACTTGAGTATTTGATTAATGAACAATGAGTATGTTGTTTCAGCGTATATTGTGATATAATTTTTGCAAGTTATATAAACCCGAAGGGAGGAAACTTCTGTTTTTTTTCAGAAGGAAAGTATGGTTAAAGCAGGTCAGATTGTCGAAGGCATTGTGACTTCGATAAAGAGTTTTGGCGTTTTCGTAAAGCTCGAGGATGGAGTAGATGGACTAGTCCACATCTCCAAGGTAGCTAATGGTTACATAAAAGATGCCTCTGAGTATCTCAGTGTCGGGCAAAAGGTCAAGGTTAAGGTACTGAAAATAGGTGATAACGGTAAGATAGACCTTTCCATAAAAGACGCTGGGGAGGTTTTGGAAAAAAAGCATCCATCTTCTTTCAAGGAAAGAAGAGGTGGAAAGATCGATAACAAAGGTGAAAATCCAAGTGATTTTGAAAAGAAGTTGTCCAAGTTTTTAAAAGATAGTCAGCAAAAATCTGGAGATTTAAAGCGCAGAGCCGAAAGGTATCGCTGACTTTCAATTTTGAATACTTCGAGGGTGTGCCGTAAGATGCGCACCCTTTCTTGTTGGTTTTTCATGGATGTCTAATCCAAAAAAAGTTGACCCCGAACCCGTCATCATCACAAGCTCGTGTCCTTTGAGAGCGTTAAGGGCCTCTTTTTCTACCAACGGGAATTTTTCTCTTGCAATTATCTCAAATGCGTTGTACATGTTATTCCTTGCCAACTCAACGTTGCCTTCTTCTAAAGCTCGATGGAGTTCCTTCGGGTCTCCAATTTGCCCCAATGCCCCTTTTTCATCTATCAATTTGTACATTTTTGATGTGGAAAACCCGATCTTTGGAGTATAAAATTCCACAGGTAGATTAAGTGGTTTTAGTCTTTCGATACATTCCCCCTTTTTACTGACAACGGCACATCCCCCATTTAAAAAGAATGGCACATCGCTCCCTACTTTTTTTGCCATTTCTTCAATTTTATTTTCCGTAGAGTACTTCTTACATAAATACCACAGGAGCGATGCGGCATCAGAGCTTGCCCCGCCCAATCCAGCCTTTATTGGGATACCTTTAGAAAGACGTATTTTCAGTCTTGGCATTATGCCTGTTAAAGATTGAAAAACTCTAATGGCTTTGTACAAAGTGTTTGACTCATTCCATTTGAGAGGGACATCGGAATCAAACTCTTCCAAAGTTGACTCGGTAATTTCAATCGTATCGTGTAAAGACACGTTGTGCATAAGAGTCAATATATTGTGATAACCATCTGAACGTTTTGAAAGTACAGCAAGATATAAATTTATCTTAGCATAGGATTTTATTATCATTTTTAATCACCTAAAAGATCTTAACATAGATTCATTTTCATTTTACGAAAAAGAAAGAAAGCAAGTTTAAAATGAAAGTAACATATGACCAAAATGGAGGGAATTGGATGGCGCGGCCTAAAAAATATAGAATTGTTGAATACACGTTGAAACCGATGATATTCAAACCCAATAGAGAATTAAAAGGTTATGTTGAGCTTACAATAGATG
>CAYYEU010000041.1:0-8473 GCA_964470975.1 uncultured Mesoaciditoga sp.
AGGAACAAAAGAATTGATCCCAGCAATGGACATATTTGAAACGGACAAAGGGTATGAAATCGAAGCTGAAATTCCCGGAATAAAACGTGAAGACATCGAGGTAAACATCAACGATCGAATACTCACCATAAAGGGCGAAAAGAAAGATGAACGTGATGAAGAAAAGAAAGGCTCCAAAATTCTCGAAAGAATCTATGGAACGTTTGAAAGATCGTTCACGATGCCAGAGGATGCAGACAAAGACAATATAAGTGCGAAGTACGAGAATGGAATACTCAGACTCATGATACCCAAGCGCCCTGAATCAAAATCCAAGAAAGTTAAAATCGAAGTTAAGTGATAACTTGGACAAGACAAAAGGGGCTTATAAGCCCCTTTTGTTTTTAGGGAGGCGATTACAATGTTGAATTTTGATGAATACACTGAAAAAGCGGCACAGATCATGATGTCCACCCAAGACGTCTTGACAAGGTATGGCCAAGATCAATTGAGATCAGAGCACATTTTACTTGTTCTCTTGGAAGATGGAGAAAATGTTGCCGTCGATGTCTTGAAAGATTTAAAGGTCAATCTTGGAGACCTCAAAACAAAAACAGAAGAAGTCGTTAGAGAGTATGGTGGTTCGTACGCAAAAAATGGCGGTGTGAAGCAGATGTACATCACGCCAGATGCTCGACATGTTCTTGAAAATGCCAAAAGTGAGTCTTCACGCATGGGAGATGAGCGGATAGGGACAGAACACCTCTTGCTTGGGATTGTGAAAACGCCAGATTCCATGGCTGCTCGTGTGCTTGAAAGGTTTGATATCAGTGTTGAAAAGGTTTACAATTCTGTTCTAAAGATCAGGCGCAGTGGAAAATCCAAAGAGGGAGAAAACCTTGATGCGTTGGCCAAATTCACGGTTGATCTCGTCGAAGAAGCAAGATCCAAAAAGTTAGATCCTGTGATAGGTCGAGAAAAAGAAACGGAAAGGGCTGTAGAGATCCTTGGAAGAAAGCACAAAAATAACCCTATTTTACTTGGTGATCCCGGCGTCGGTAAAACAGCAGTGGTTGAAGGGCTTGCCCAGCTTATCGCAAACGGTAAGGTTCCTGATTACATGATAAACAAACGAATACTTTCTTTAGATATGGGGAGGCTTGTCGCCGGGACGAAATTTCGTGGAGAATTTGAGGAAAGGCTGAAGTCGTTGATGGACGCCATAAAAGCGTCAAGCGGTGAAATCATTCTGTTCATAGACGAAATTCATACGGTCGTCGGTGCAGGAAGCGTTGAGGGAAGTTTGGACGCTTCCAATATGCTTAAGCCAGCTCTTGCAAGGGGAGAATTGAGATGCATAGGTGCAACCACTGTTGAGGAGTACAGGAAGTACATAGAAAAAGACAAAGCACTTGCAAGAAGATTTCAAACGATTTACGTGAAAGAACCCACTGAAGAAGAGAGTCTCGAAATACTTAAAGGGTTAAAAGAAAGGTACGAAAAACATCACAAAGTCGAGATAGAAGATGAAGCACTTGTCGCGTCAGTCAAATTGTCTTCAAGATACATAACAGACAGATTTCTTCCAGATAAGGCAATTGATCTTATCGATGAAGCGGCATCACGTGTTAAATTCGAAAACTCATTTGTCCCTGTTGATCTCGTGAACTTGGAAAAACAGGTGAAAGACCTGGAAGACGAGATAAACAACGCCGCTATTGAAGGTGACTATGAAAAAGCTGCCATGAAGAAAGCGGAATTAGAAAGAAGAAAAGAAGAACTTAGGACTGCGAAAAGTGAATGGAAAAAGAAACAAGAAAGCATCCCAAAGGTTGTAAATAAAGACGTGATAGCCAAAGTTGTCGAACGTTGGACAGGAATTCCGGTAAGTAGATTACTTGAAGACGAAAGACACAAGCTTATGAAACTCGAAGAGCTTATTCACAAAAGAATAGTAGATCAAAAAGAAGCTGTGGCGATTGTGGCATCTACTATAAGGAGGGCCAGGGCAGGTTTGAAAGACCCCAACAGGCCTCTTGGCTCGTTCATATTCATTGGGCCAACCGGCGTTGGGAAAACTGAATTGGCGAAAGCTTTATCGGAAGTACTGTTTGACAGTGAAAATGCCATGATCCGTATTGACATGTCAGAGTATTCTGAAAAGCACAGTGTTTCAAGACTTATAGGCGCTCCTCCAGGCTATGTTGGATATGACGAAGGCGGACAACTTACAGAAGCCGTTAGAAGAAGGCCATACAGCGTTATACTGCTTGATGAGATAGAAAAGGCACACTCCGAAGTATTCAATACTCTTCTTCAAGTTCTTGAAGATGGAAGGCTTACTGATGGAAAGGGAAACACGGTTGATTTCAAGAACACCATAATAATCATGACATCCAACATCGCCTCTGAATACATACTTGACAGCGTGAAAAACGGGGAAGATACGTACGTGGATGATATGATGATGAACGAAATAAGAAAACATTTCAAACCGGAGTTTCTCAACAGAATAGACTCCATAATCGCTTTCAAACCTCTGACCAAAGAGCACATGGAATTGATAGTTGACAAGTTCGTTTCAAAAATCGAAAATGCCCTTAAAGACAGGAAGATAACCGTGAAAACGACTCCACAAGCCCGAAAGTTGCTTGCAGAAGAAGGATACAACCCTTCACTTGGAGCAAGACCACTTAGACGAGTGGTGGAGTTCGAAGTGGAAGATAAAATTGCCGATATGATAATTTCAGGAGAACTTCAAGATGGAGATAAAATTTTAGTCGATGTAGAAGAAGATACCATTACAGTCAAAAGAAATGCTTTGGAGGTGTAAAAATGGCTAGCGAAGAGAAAAAGAATCAAGAAGAAAAGAAAACCCTAACGGCTCAGGAAACCTCTCTTTTCGCGTTTGGACTTATAGAACAAAAAGCTTGGATTTCACTTGGGCTTGTAAAGGATGCGGATGACGAGTTTCATAAATCCGAAGAGGATGCCAGATTGTTGATAGACACCTTAACAAAGATGGTGGAAGCCTTTGAACCACACGTGGAAGAGAAAGTCGTCAACGATGTCAGAAGTCAGGTGGCGACCCTTCAACTGAACTTCGTCAACCAATTTGGCAAGAAGAAAGAATCCAAAGGCACGGCGTGAAGCCGTGCTTTTGTTTTTAAAAAAGAGTTTATCCTACTGTACATTTAGACCAGTTGCAGTTCATACAGGTGATGCAGCCTTCCTGGTTGACTAAAGAATTCTTCGACAAACACACAGGACAATAAGTGTTGCCTTCGTCGTCTATGTAGTAGTCGTTGTACCATTTTAAGTCGTTGGCCACTACAAATTTTTCTATCTCTTCTGGACTTTTTCGACTTCCATCGATGTGTATGACCTCGTTTTCCGATTCTTCGTAAGTAGATGACCACAGTTCCGAAAAGTCCTCTATAGCGTGCTTGATTTCCTTAGCAACACCTTTTGAGTAATCACCTTTAACCTTTTGAAGTTGTTCCAGTATTTCTTCTATTGAGACTCCAGATCTTAGGGCAACGGATGAAAGCCTTCCTATTATTTCAGCCGTTTCTCCACCATTTGATACAAAAACCTCTATTGCTTCTCCAGATGCGTCGAAACTGACTGTTATGTAAGTTGTTCCAGATTCTCGTTTGTATTTTCTGGTAACGGATCTTAAAGTATCTCTTCTCGGTCTTGCCCTTAACCTATGATGATCATCAAGAATAAAGAACTTCACCTTTGGGGCATCCTTCGTTTTAATCTTCTTATTTGCATTGAGGACTTGAGTTTGAAGAGATCCATCACGATAAATGGTAACGCCTCTTACATTTGATTTCAAGGCCTTCAAGTAAATATCCAAAATGTCCTTTGCACTTGCTGAATTTGGTAAATTAATGGTTTTGGAGATGTTGTTATCAACGTAGTTTTGAAATGCCTCTTGCATCATCAAATGATCATCTGGAGAAATATCGTGACTGACCACAAATATTCTCTTTATATCTTCCGAAATTTCCTCAATATTTCTGAGACTTCCTTCTTTTACTATTCTTTCCTTTACCTCTTCACTTAACGCTTCTCCAAGCTTTTCAACAAGGACACGATTTATATACAAAAGAACCTCTTTTGATCCGTCTGATTTCATCATGTATCGCGTGTAAGCCAGCAAAAAATTCGGTTCCAACCCTGACGAAGTATCGGCAATGTTGGATATAGAACCAGTTGGGGCAACCGTTAAAACTGCAACATTTCTATGAGAAGTTGAGAGCTTCTTGAACCTTCTCCTTATCTCATCATCCAAATCCGAGCTTCCCATTGCAAAGGGAACAAATCCACTCTCTGTGGCATATCGACTTTTATCGTAAAGTGGGAAATTACCCTTTTCAAGACCCAATTCATAGGAAGTGCGATGAGATTCAAGTGCCATTTCTGCCGTAAGATTGGAGGCGAATCTTCTCCCATCCTCGGAATTGTAGGGAATACCCATCATGTAAAGGAGATCGGCAAATCCCATGATCCCAAGTCCTAATCTTCGTGAATCTCTAACCGCTTTGTCTATCTCTGGAAGCGGATAAACGTTAACGTCTATGACATCATCGAGGAACCTCGTCGCAATTGCACACACTTCTTTGAATGCCTTATCATCGAATTGACCATCGTGATAAAATTTTGCCACGTCTATTGATCCAAGATTACAAGCTTCAAACGGAGGCAATCCTATTTCACCACAAGGGTTGGTGGACTCTATCTTTTTGAGAGGATAAAGAGCATTGTATCTGTTCATTTCGTCGAGTATTGCCAATCCAGGATCACCGGTTTTCCACGCGTTATCGGCAATTGCCTCGATGATTTTTCGAACTTTAACGTGCCTTTTCTTCTTCGCTTTTGGATGGAAAAGTTCGATCTCGCCATCTTCTTCGTACGCCTTCAATATCTTATTTTTATCCGGTATTCCAACCGAGATGTTGAAAAATTTCAACACAGAATCACCCGTGTTATCCTTTTTGGCCTCTATGAACTCCTCTATATCTGGATGATCTATGTTCATTATTCCCATCAACGCACCACGCCTTTTGTAGCCTTGCTCAACTACGCCTATTGCGGAGTTGAAAACGTGCATGAAACTTACAGGCCCAGAAGATCTTCCAGAAGTTCCCGCAACAAAAGATCCTTTTGGACGCAATCTTGAAAAGTTGGAACCGACTCCACCACCTGCTTTCGTGATCAAAGCGTAATTTTTAACCGCATCGAATATCCCATCTATGCTGTCTTCTACTGGAACCACAAAACATGCACTTAACATGTGAAGATGATTTCGAGTTGCAAGTATCTCTTCGTAATCTTTGATTTCCATTTTATCGAGAGGTTTATGAAGGAGCTCGTTTCTCACACCGCTTCCGGCGTTAAACAAAGTTGGGCTGTTTGGAATGAAGACACGCGAATTTAAAATATCAAAGAAGATCTTTTCCCACTTTTTAACCTCTTCGAGTTTTTCCTCATTTTTTTTATCTTTCAATTTTCTACTTTGAAGCTCTGCCGTTGCGATAACGCGTGCCACTCGTCTCGCCACGTCAGTCCAAGATTTTTCTGTAAACTCGTCCTCCTGATTTTTCCAAAAATAACGCTCTTTCAGGATTCGCAAAGCATTTTGGCTAGGTTGAATCTTGGAAAACTTTTCTATAACTTTAGACAACATATAATCTGTACCCCCTTAAAATTAACGCTATATGTAGTATAGCACGTAGATTTCTACTACATATAGCGTTATCGTTTCGATTTCCGGAATTTAGGATCAATAATGGAAATAACTTTCTCCTATAAACTCTCTGAGTATAGAAGTTGATGGTATAACATCGAAATCTATAATTGGAAGGAAGTAGTCGAGGAATCTTATGAGTCTTCTTGCCTGGCTGTATTTCGAAGACGAGTTATCCACTTGCAACAAAATAGGGGTTACAAAGCTCTTCAAAACGGCGAGTTCATACGGAATGGAAGAATTGAACATGATATCTGCTTCTTCTTGATAAGGAAAAATGTTTTTCTCTTCTCCCATTCTGACAGAAGGCCACATTTCCAAAGTTTTCAAAGCATCGTGGCCACGGAAGTTGTAATCTCTTACCATGCGCCTAACTATTCTCACATCTGTGGTAGGAATTCTGTTGTCTCCATCAAGGTTCATTTGTGTGAGCGCACTGACATATATTTTGTACTTAAAAGAGTCGTCCACCTTGGATGTGAGAGTGGGATTTAACCCATGAATACCCTCAACTATAAGGATCGTCTTCTCATTTGGTTTTATCAAATCCCCTTTGTATTCTCGTTTACCTGTTTTGAAGTTGAATTTCGGTATTTCAACTTCCTTGCCCTTAAACATGGCGTTGAGATCATGGTTAAAGAGCTCCAAGTCCAAAGCGTTGATAGACTCAAAATCTGGATTTCCATCTTGACCAATTGGTGTCTTATCTCTCTCCACAAAGTAATCGTCCAATGATATTGGTTTTGGTTCAAGTCCATTGACTCTTAACTGAAGGGCAAGTCTTTTTGAAAATGTGGTCTTTCCAGATGAAGATGGTCCGGAGATTAAAACGAGTCTCACGTTTCCTTTTGCCACAATATCATCGGCGATCTTGCTGATCTCTTTCTCGTGAAGTAGTTCACACATCATGATGAGTTCTTTCGAACGTTTGTTCGCAACGATCTTGTTCAGATCCCCCACAGTCTCCATATCTACTATCTTGGCCCATTTTTCTCTATCCTCATAAGCCTTCGCCATCTTAGGCTGTGGAACGTACTCAGGCAAACTATTAGGAACGGTTATGTCTGGATGTACCAAGACAAAACCACTGTTGAGCTTTACAACGTCAAAGAGATCTACATATGACGTGGATGGGACCATGTGACCGTAGTAATAATTGAAATACTTACCACACCAATATACATTTATGGTTGATTTCGTCCTATATTTCAAAAGCTCTATTTTGTCCTTTAACCCATATTTTTCAAAAAGCTCAAGAGCATCGAATTTGTAAAGCTCTTCTTTTATGAATGGAATGTCTTTTTCTACAAGTTCACGCATTTTCAATTTGAGTTTTTTTAGATCTTTTTCAGATGGAACCCACTTTTCAAACTCACAGTACAAGCCCTTTCCCAAAGAGTGGCGCACCTTCATCATTTTATTCGGAAATATTTCTTTGGAAGCGACAAAAGTTAAAAACATTAGACCACGTTGATATATCTTCACACCGTCTTCAACTGTGAGATCTATGAAATCAACTTCAGCATCTCTTTCCAACGGTTTGAAAAGCTCCCTAATATCGTTGTTAACCTTTGCAGCAACTATCTTTGAAGAATAAAGCTCTGCATGCTCCTTCGCTATACTTTCAAGTGTTATTCCTTTTGGATATTCAATTGTTTTGCCAGTTTTGATTATTTTAACTTTCAAAATTTCGTTCATCACTTGTTCCTCCTCTTCACGTTTTTACCGCGCATAACTTTCAAAAAAGCTAACAAGGCAATTGCTATGATCATGTAAAAGGCAAACAACGTGAGCTCGTGGCTTCCTCTGAAGATCATGGCTGTAACCGCAAAGACAATACTTATTGCGTACATAAACAATACGGTTCCAACGTGTGAGAATCCCATATTTAACAGTTGGTGGTGAATGTGCATCTTATCCGGCAGAAAAGGATTGTCTCCCTTTACCATTCTTCTGATAAAGGCGTACGCAGTATCGAGAATCGGAATGCCCAAAGCCAATATCGGTATTGCCAAAGAAAGTGCTGAAGCCGATAACGATGCCCCTTTTATGGAAATCACCGCGAGTGTGAAGCCTAACAGTTGACTGCCGGTATCTCCCATAAACGTTTTGGCTGGGTGAAAATTATATCTCAAAAACGCGACCGCACTGGCAAAAACCGCCAACGCAATGTAAGCAGTCGTTGTATTCACTCTGGCAGAAGTAAACGCCAAAGCTAAAGCGGCAATCGCGCTTAAACCAGCGGCTAAACCATCAAGGCCATCTGAAAGGTTTATGGCGTTTGTTATTCCAACTATCCATATAACGGCGATAACGGGGCCAAAGATCCCGAATTCTATTTTTGAATGAGTTAAAGGGTTGGCAATATATGGTATATTCGCGCCAACAAGCACAACTGCAAGAACAGCCGCCAATATCTGAATTGCGAATTTGATTTTAAATGAAAGGTTCTTTACATCATCCACAAATCCCATCAACGAAATCAACACTGCCGGTATGAGAAACAGAAATGGCCATGATTGATGTTTGAGAAAACCGGTGAGTATAACTCCCACAGTAATTCCTAAAAGTATTCCCAATCCACCAACTCTTGGCATGGGTACTTTGTGTATTTTTCTGGCGTTGGGAAGATCCACCCATCCTTTCACTTTGGCAAGGTGGATGGCAATTGGGGTTGTTAACAGGGTAGTTAAAAAAGAAAAAGTGGCTACGATGAATTTATCCAAGATCTGCTCC
>CAYYEU010000042.1:0-8398 GCA_964470975.1 uncultured Mesoaciditoga sp.
ATCACCTCAACTCTTTCGCAACCATTATACCACTTCCGATACCGGAAGTAGCTTCTGGTATCGGAAGTTAATGAGATAAAGTGTTCAATATTTCACGTGATTTTTTTCTTATGGATATAAGACACCTTTTGCCATTGACATTAAAATGGTTCCATGATAGAATTTTTTTAGAAATCAGGTACGTAAGTTTAAAAGGGAAGTCCGGTGAGAATCCGGTGCGGTCCCGCCACTGTAACCGGCGACGATATCTGCAAAGTGCCACTGGGAAACTGGGAAGGCGCAGATAAAGGATAACCCGGGAGCCAGGAGACCTGCCTGTTTCGTTTCAATCTTTTTGAACACTCGGAAGAAGTGTTGAGCGTGGTTAAAAAGGGAAACCAAGCCGACTTAAATGTAAGTCGGCTTTTTCATTTGCAAAGAAAGGATGATGTGATTGATCCTTGTTACCGGTGGAGAACGCTCGGGGAAGAGCGCTTACGCGTTGAAAAGAGGCATAGAATTAGGTAGAAAAAGAGCATTTATCGCAACCGCCGAGGCGATAGATGATGAAATGAAGGAAAGAATAGAAAGGCATAAAAGTAAAAGGAAAGATCTTTTTGACACGTTCGAAGAACCCATCTACATAGATAAAATATTGCTGAAAACTGCCTCCTATGATGTTTGTGTTGTTGAATGTTTAACCACGTGGGTTGGAAATCTCATCTATAAAAACATGAACGTGAGCGAAATGGCAGAAAGGTTCATGTCTTCTTTGAGCGGAAACGAGATAATAGTGACAAATGAAGTCGGAATGGGAATCGTGCCGGTCGATGCCATGACAAGGCGATACGTCGAAGAGTTGGGAAGGCTGAACGCCAAAATCGCCGGGATGGCTAACGAAGTTTATTTTATGGTTTCCGGAATTGAGGTGAAAATCAAATGATAGGCTCAACTTCTTGGATGATTCCTGGAACTTATCTTGACAATGCCAGAATTTTAGAGAATTTCGTCGATTTCATGGAATTCCTTGTATACGAATGGGATAGAAAAACAAAAAGAACGCTTTTCAAAGAGATGCCATCTCTTCTTGAATTGAATCTTAAATACACCGTTCATCTTCCACTTAACTCGGTGCGTGATGCCAAAAAAGCTTTCGATTTTTTTGAGGATGCAAAATTTCCAGTTCTTAACTACGTTCTTCATCCTATGGATGGCTGGAAAAAATTCGTGTGGAATGACAAAGTTGCCATCGAGAATCTTAAAGATAAGATCGAATTTCACGACAGGATGGTTTTCGATGTTGGCCACCATCTTTTGGGTCTTAAATTTCCGAATGAATTCAAAGAGAAGATCGTTGAAGTACATCTTATGGGAGTTAAAAATGGAGTGGATCATCTAAAGCTCAATCATGAAACCGCACAAATCGCTATGACTTTCATGGAGAATGATCCACTTGTTAATTTTGAAATCTTTTCCCTTGAAGATCTTAAATATTCAATAAAGGTGTGGAAAGATGTATCGAATACTTTCTGAGTTTAGGTTGGCGCTTTCATTTTTAAGCAGAATTCCTGTTGGCGGAAGCGGAAACATAAAAAAAGTTCCATCTTACTTCTCGTTGGTGGGATATGTCGCGGGAAGCGCTTATTTCATCATGAGATCTATTTTTCCATCTTATTTGGGAGCGGTGTTGGCCATCGCGATTGGTGGTTTTCTCTTTGAGCTTTTTCACTTCGATGGATTTCTCGATACTTTGGATGGGATTTTAAGCCAAAAGAGCAAAGAAAAGAAGTTAGAGATAATGTCAAAAGGAAACGTTGGGCCTTCTGCATTGTTCTACGGCATTCTGTTTATATTGACATACGTCTATCTTTTTTCGAGAGCAAATCCTCTTTCGTTTTTTTACATGTCCGTTTTCGGAAGGCTCTCCATGAACTTCGTGATGGATCTATCCACTCCAGCAAAATATACGGGGCTTGGAAAACTATTTTATCCCTATTCTCACACAAACACGTTGATATCTTTGGCGTTCACTCTTCCGTTGATAATTCATCCATTCTTTTATTTCGTATCTTTGGTCGTTTCACTTTTCGTAAGCTGGCTTTCGTTCTCCATTTCAAAACACACAATAGGCGGATATACGGGGGATACCCTTGGTTTTACGAATATTTTGGCACAGTTGTCTGTTCTAAGTGGAATTGTTTTGTTGAAAGTATGAATTAAGAAAAGAGGTAAATGATGAGGGCTAAAGTGATAATGGTACAGGGAACGTCTTCCGGAGTTGGAAAATCTCTTATTTCAATGGCCCTTTGCAGACATTTTTACAAGAAGGGTTTGAAAGTCTCGCCTTTCAAAAGTCAGAACATGTCGTTGAACTCGGCTGTAAGCGTTGAAGGCGGCGAAATGTCCAGAGCACAATATTTACAAGCGATAGCATGTGGAAAGAAGCCTTCGGTGAAGATGAACCCAATACTTCTTAAACCAGACGCAAATATGACACAGGTCGTAGTTAGGGGAATTGTCCTTGATACGGTTTCTCCTAAGGAGTATATGACGAACGATAAAAACGACCTTTTAGAAATTGCTCTTGAAGACCTTTTCTCCTTGATAAGAGAAAACAACGTTGTAGTGGTAGAAGGTGCCGGAAGTCCCGTCGAGATGAATTTGAAAGGCAGAGATATTTCCAACATGAAGATCGCGAAAGCGTTCGATATCCCGGTGGTGTTGATCGCTGACATAGAAAAAGGTGGTTCTTTTGCACAGATAGTGGGAACCATGGAGCTTTTGGAACCAGATGAAAGAAAACTTGTCATCGGATACATTCTCAACAAATTCAGGGGAGACGCGTCTCTTTTAGGAGAATATCCATCTTCTCTTGCAAAAAAGTATTCTTTTGATTTTTTTGGAACGATGCCACGTATCTCACACAAATTACCCGAAGAGGATTCCATGATCAACTGGAAAAACCTCCCACGCTTCAAAAATGAGGTATCAGTGGATGTGATCAAATTTCCACATATTTCTAACTTTGACGATATAGATCCGATAATTTGGAACGCTAACGTGAGATTTGTAGACAGGGGACCTCTCAGAGGAG
Source organism: uncultured Mesoaciditoga sp. (assembly GCA_964470975.1). Taxonomy (GTDB): domain Bacteria; phylum Thermotogota; class Thermotogae; order Mesoaciditogales; family Mesoaciditogaceae; genus WGFY01. The sequence continues at coordinate 3,074 of CAYYEU010000042.1, forward strand.
ACATGGTGATCTTGCCGGGTACGAAAAACACCATTTCGGATTACGAATGGATGGTTAAAGCGGGATTGGACGAAAAAATAAAAAAAGTGGCAAAGGATGGAAAGATCGTGTTTGGAATATGCGGCGGCTACCAAATGTTGGGAGAAGAATTGAAAGAAGGCGAAAAAAAGATCAAGGGATTAGGACTTCTTCACGTCAAAACAAGGTTTGATCCTTTAAAAAGGGTATCCACTCTCAAGGGCATGGTTAATTTTGAAGGCAAAAAATTTGAAGTGGAAGGCTACGAAATTCATCACGGCGTAAGCGCAAGAAAAAATTCAACTGTACCGTTTGCCAAAGTGATGAAAGTGAATTCTCAAGAAAACGAATACTTTGACGGTGCGGTTGAGGAAAATGTTTTGGGAACGTACTTTCATGGTCTTTTTCATAACTTTGAGTTCACTCAAGAGTTTCTAAATTCGGTAAGGATAAAGAATGATCTTGCACCGAAAAAAATCGAGAAGTGGGCAATTTTTGAAGAAATAGACAGATTTACAGAATTTTTCGAAAAGAACATTGACATTTCAAAAATCGAGAGGAGGATAGGCCTTTGAGCCTCTTTGCCCCCAACATCGTTGTTTTCATCGGAGCAATTGCCATTGATCTGATGTTTGGAGAGTGGCCAAATGTTATTCATCCCGTCGTGTGGATGGGAAGAATGGCTAAACTTTTCGATATCTATTCCAGATACAAGATCGTAAGATTTTCGTTGGGCTTATCACTTCTGGTAATCGACCTTACGGTATGGCTTTCGATCGCCTTTTTTGCAACGTCAATGGAGGCGATCATCAGTGTGGCATTCCAGTTCTTCCTTTTTAAATCCACTTTCTCAATAAGAGCTTTATACGAACACGTGGCTAAATGTTCTTTAGAAGATCTGGATGGAATGAGGAACTCTGTTTCGATGATTGTGAGTAGAGACGTGTCAAAACTTGACAAGCCACATCTCATTTCCGCGGCCCTTGAGAGTTTATCGGAAAACACATCTGATTCGATTACAGGTCCATTTTTTTACTATGCACTATTTGGACTTGGAGGAGCCGTTATTTACAGAGTCGTCAATACGCTTGATGCTGTCGTTGGCTACAGAACGGAAAAATTTGAATGGTTTGGGAAAGCTTCGGCGAGAGCGGATGATGTGCTCAACTTCATTCCCGCTAGAGTAACCGCCATCATTTTCGCAATTCTTTCGCCGCGTAGGGCTTTCAATTCAGTGAAAAAGTACGGGGCTTTGAAGATCAATGCCGCATATCCAATGAGTGCATTTAGCGGCGTTTTAAATGTCTGGCTTGAGAAGAAAGGAGTTTACCGTTTTGAGGGAAGAGAACCCATGCTAACTGATATTTCACGTGGATTAAAAATTTACATGTTGTCCACCGCAATCTTGGTTGCAATTTTTGCGTCGATCATGGTGATGAGATGATGGAACTTCATGGAGGAACGCCAAGAGAAGATCTTCTTGATTTTTCGATCTCGGTAAATCCTTATACTCCTGCGTGGAAGGAGAAAATGATTTCCGCATGTGATAAATCGCTTTCGAGGTACAACCATGTCGAATGGATTGAGGAAGATTTCAAGAAAGTTTATGGTGAAGATACTGTCATCCTTGCCGGCGCAACAGAAGCTTTCCAGATAATTGGATTCACCTTTATGAATAAGGCGGATGTTGTGATTCCGGTACCGTCTTACGGGGAACTCGAAAGGGTGTCCGCTTTCAGAGCATCAAAGATCCATCACAGTCAAGGTTCGTTGCTCAACGCCTTTAAACTTTCAAAGAAGCTTGCGTTGAACGGTAAAAGGGTCGTCTTGATCTTTTCAAACCCGAATAATCCAACTGGGCTTTGCGCTCCAAAAGAAACGAAAAAGTGGATCGAAGAGGTAGAAAACGTTGGAGTCACCGTCATTGTGGATGAAGCTTTTATGGATTTTGTCAAAAATCCGGTTGAGATATGTACCCCAAGAACCGTGAGAATTCGCAGTTTCACGAAATCGTATGGCATGCCCGGAATAAGGGTTGGATACGTGAAAACGGGACTTCCTAATTTCCGGAAAAACTTTCTGAAATACAGGGCACCGTGGGGAATAGGTGCATGTGGATACAACTTCATAACGTACCTTCTTGAAGATGGCGAAGATCATCTTAAAAAAACCATGCCTTTAATATGGAAAGAGCGTGAGAGATTTTTGACGCTCGGTATGAGAACAGATTCTAACTTCGGGATGATAAAGGTCGAAAATGCAAAAAAAATTCAAGAAAAACTTGATGCCTTGGGAATACACGTCAGGAATTGTGAGTCTTTTGGGCTCAAACAAATGATAAGAGTTTCGATAAGAACAAAAGGAGAAAATGATGTTTTGTTTGAAGCTCTACAAAAACTGGGTTTTTTTCGAAAGGGTGGTTGATTTTGAAAGGCATAGCGTTTTTCTCGGGTGGAAAAGATGGCTTATATGCTGTTTATCTTGCCCAAAAATCAGGAATAGAGGTACCATACCTTTTGCTTTTAAAGACAACTTTGGGTATATCACCGCATTATGAAAATATTGAAAGCCTCAAAATGTTGGCAGATTCGATGAAAAAAGAACTTTTAGTATTCGATATGAAAAACGGAAGTAATGGCCTTGCCAATTTTATAACGTCACTAAACGTTTCTTTTATTATAGGAGGTGATATCTTTCTCGAAGAACATCTCAATTGGATAAAGTATCTTGCTCAAAATAGTGACACCACAGCCTTAGAGCCTCTTTACGGTGAAAAAACCATAAATATTGCAGAAGACATGGTGCAACACGGTTTTAAATATTCTATCATCGCCATTGACAATTCTAAACTTGCAAAAAGCTGGCTTGGATACACATTTAAATCTCCTTCTGATGTTAAGAAATTCATATTCGAAAATCCCAATGTTGATCCATTAGGCGAGGGCGGGGAATTTCACACGGTGGTTCTGAAATCACCTCTTTTCGAAGATTCGTTTTCGATAAAGGAGTGTATTTTTAAAGAAAGCAAAAAATATGATTACCTCAGGTTTTCCATTAAAAGAGATGAAGTGTCGCCATGAGAATAAGAACCTTTAAAAGAGATGCTGCCATTCTTGAATTCATGAACGGTTACTTGGTAAATACATGTGATTCAGCTGGAGGAATTGGTGAACTCGAAATGGATATCCTCAAGGTGAACATTCAAACGGTTGCCCTATCCACTTTAAAAGTTGCTTTCCTTGAAAATTTAACACTAGGATCAAAAATTCTAAGCGTCAGTGCGACGTTTATGAATTCACCGAAATACGTTCAATCGGCAATAAGGGCTTTGAGTAATTTTCTGAAAAAATGGAAAATTCCACTCGTGGTATCCACGGAAAAGAATTTTTCCACGATTCAAACCGGAATAGGCGTTGGAGTAGTTGGGTTTGCGAAAAAATTAAGAATTGGTGGTGCAAAGCCCAACTACGGTGTTTACGTTATTGGTACTCCAAAAGTTGGTAAAGAAGTGATCGAAAATGTGGAGGAGGTGGTAAAAATTGGAGACGTTACCGATCTGATGAAGTTGAAAACAGTCGGCGAAATAATTCCTGTTGGTTCCAAAGGCATTATCGCTGAAGCCGAGAGCCTTGCCGAAAACAGCGGTTTAAGATTTGTTTCCGAAAAAGATGAGGAATGGATGCATAAAAGTGCCGGCCCAGCGACGTGCGCAGTTTTTTGTTCTAAAGAACTTCCACTATCTAAAAAGAAAATAAGGAGAATCGGGTGGTTACAGTGAAAACAAAAAAATTGGCGTTGATGGGTGTTTTGATGGCGCTTTCTTTTGTTGGTTCCCTAATTAAAATACCATCACCTATAGGTACCATAGGTTTTGATTCTGCAGCTGGATTTTTCGCGGCTCTGTATCTCGGATACGTTCCAGGTGCAATTGTGATCGTTTTAGGATATCTTATCATCGCCGCGAGTGCATCATTTCCGCTTGGACTTCTTACGATTGTGGTGGCTGGGGAGATGATGGTAACGGCAGTTGCGTTCAGATTCTTTTTCAAAATGAACTTTGGCCTTGGAATAGGCATTGCAACCATTTTGAATGGAGTTGTGGCACCTTTGGTAGTTCTTCCATTAGGTGGTTGGGGGCTTTATGTTGGACTTGTTCCACCACTGATTATTGCGAGTTTTGCAAATCTGTTTGTAGCATCTATCGTGTACAGTGTTATAGGTAGATATGATCCTTCCTTCTCAAAAGAAGATTAATCCTATCATTGTAACTGGCAATTTGCCTATCTCACTTTAACTTTGAACACTCGGAAGAAGTGTTGAACGTGGTTAAAAAGGGAAACCAAGCCGACTTAAATGTAAGTCGGCTTTTTCAACGCACGCAACAGAAGAATGGCCGAGAGACATCTCTTTATCGTGTAAAGATTTCCATTGACATTTCAAAATTCTTGTGATATCATAAATATGATTTACATGAATTAAATATAAAAAGGAGATGAATGCTTTGACTGAAATTCATAAAGGAAAATACATGTTTGGAACTGTTAAGGTCGGTGAAAGAGGGCAGATCGTGATCCCCAAGGAAGCAAGAGACGTGTTTGACATAAAAGCAGGTGATGAGCTGTTGGTTCTTGGCGATAAAGAAAAGGGAATAGCCATAGTCAAAGCGGATTTTATGAAGAAATTGGCGCTGAAGATTCTTGGTGGAGAAGAAAAAGGCGACAAAAATGCGTAAGAATGAAAATCCCTCTCTTTACATGTCAAAACTGACATATTGGATGATAACGTTGGTACACGATAATCCACTTTTGCCAATTTTCAAGAATCCATACAAAATTTTAGAATCAGCAGGGTTAAAAAAAGAACAAAAGGTGTTGGAAATAGGATGCGGCCCGGGCTTTTTCACGATTCCAGCCTCAGAGATGGTTGGAGAATCAGGAAAGGTGTACGCAGTAGATCTGAATCGTTTCATGATCGAAAGGGTGAAAAGGAAGATCGAAGAGAAAAACGTCAAAAACGTCGTTGCCATCGTCGGGAACGCTTCAAAAACGAATCTTCCAGATGAAAGTGTCGATCTCGTTTTCATTTTTGGAATAAGGCACGTTTTTGGCGGGATTGAAAATGTTATAGTCGAAACGCGACGCGTTTTGAAAAACAACGGAACGCTTTCGATCGAAACGGTTCGCCCAGCAAAAAGCAAGCTCATCGAAATAATTCAAAACAATGGCTTTACTTATTTGGAAGAAAAAGATAGACTTTTGATTTTCAAAGCTAAATAAACGCAAAAAAAGATTTGCTTTCCACTTTAAA
>CAYYEU010000043.1:0-8015 GCA_964470975.1 uncultured Mesoaciditoga sp.
AAGAAGGGAAGGCATGCGCCTTCCCTTTTTTAGTGGCAATTTAAATCCTTTTTTATCTGTTCGTATTCTTCACGTGTTATTTCTCCTGAGGCGTACCGACGCTTTAGTATTTCACACGCCGCCGAGTAATCCCGTCGTTTGTCCCATCTCCATAATCCAAAACCGTAATGAACGAAAAGGTAAAAAAATAAGATAAAAAGCCCTATTCCTATTAGGTTCCATAGTAAGGCAAATGTACCATATCCATTTACCCACCAAAAAGGCCAGAAAAAGACCATCTTTCTTCCTCCTACTGCTTGTAATGATTGGTGATAGGTAACCTTCGATCTCTTCCGAAGGCCCGAGAGGTTATCTTAATTCCTGGCGGAGCTTGACGACGTTTGTACTCATTCTTATCGACAAGATATACGGTTCTTTTCACAATTTCTCTGTCAAATCCTACCTCCACTATTTCATCGAGTGAGAGATCCTTTTCCACGTAAAGATCGAGTATTCCGTCCAAAATTTCATACGGTGGAAGAGAGTCTTGATCGACTTGATTGGGTCTTAATTCTGCCGATGGTGCTTTGACAAGAACGTTATTTGGAATAACATCCTTTCCTTTTTGAGAATTGTACCAACGTGCGACTTTGTAAACTACGGTTTTGTAGAGATCTTTTATAACCGCAAAACCCCCAGCCATATCGCCGTAAAGAGTGGCATAGCCCACACTCATTTCTGACTTGTTTCCAGTTGTCAAAACAAGCCATCCAAATTTGTTGGATAAAGCCATTAGATAGTTTCCTCGAATGCGTGCCTGAAGGTTTTCTTCTGCAGTACCTTGAGAGGTTTTATTGAAAGTTTTTTTCAAAGCGTTGATATAGGAATCGAAAACGTTCTTTATCGGAATGATGTGAGTTTTTATCCCAAGATTATCAGCCAACTTTTGAGAGTCCTCAACGCTAGATTTCGACGAATACATTGATGGCATTAACACTCCAACAACGTTATTTGCACCTAAAGACTCCGTTGCTATGGCAGCGACTAACGAAGAATCTATGCCTCCGCTGAGACCAATAAGCACCTTTTTGAAGCCATTTTTCTTAACGTAGTCCCTCACACCAAGCACGAGTGCTTTGAATATTTCTTCCTCTAATTGTAGAGAAGTGTTACTCACAGTCTCAACATCTGGACGCTTTTCTTCATACGCCTTTACGCTTACAGTTTGAACTGCTAACTCTCTTTTGCGTTCACGTCTACGAGGATCGTGTAGATTTGCACTGATGATGGTTGGGATGGGAATATCCACCGTTATGATAGACTCTTCAAAGTCAGGCCCTCTTCCAATGATCTTTCCAGCTTCATCCACTACAAGACTGTGGCCGTCGAAGACAAGTTCATCTTGTCCACCAACTGAATTCACGTAGACTACGGCAGCTCTTGAATCAGATGCTCTAATTTTTAACATTTCCTCACGTGCCAATCCTTTCAAAAGGTTGTAAGGAGAAGATGAAATGTTCAAAAGGATCATGGCCCCAGACGATACCTCATCGATTGCTGGCCCGTCTGGCACCCAGATGTCTTCACATATGCTGATTCCAACCTTCACGCCGCTGTAATTCACGTTTAGTGGAGCAGTACCCGCGGCAAAATACCTTTTTTCATCGAAAACGCCATAATTTGGAAGTAGAATCTTGTGATAAACTCCAAGCAATTGCCCATTTTGAATGACGGCCGCGGAATTAAAAATATCGTCTTTTTTATCTACAAAGCCAACGATCACAACAGGATTCATCCCGTTAGTGGCTTTGGCCACACGGTTCAGCTCCTCAATGTTTTTGTCTATAAATGAATGCTTGAGGAGGAGATCTTCAGGAGGATAGCCAACCAGTGACAATTCAGGAAATACTATGAAATCTGGGTGAAGGTTTTTAACTTCGTTTATGTTGGATATCATCTTATCAGCATTTTCAGTTATTCCTCCAACTGTGAAATTCTTCTGAACAAGGGAAAATCTCATCTTTTTCAAACCGATGCCTCCTTCAACTCGTTCAGTAGTTCGATCACTTTCTTGTGAAACATCGGATGCACGTAATGTGGAGCAATTTCAGAAAGCGGCTCAAGAACGAACTTCCTGTTTTGGACGTCTGGATGTGGAATTATCAGATCGACGAAGTTTATAATCTTCTTATCGTAAAATATTATATCCAGATCTATCGTTCTTGGACCCCATCTACGTTCTCGCACTCTGCCAAGAGATTTTTCCACATCGAGAAGGGTGTCTAAGAGCGCCATTGGCGTAAGATTGGTTTCGATAAGCGCAACACAGTTCATGAAGTTTTCTTGTTCTACGACACCATAGGGCTCTGTTTCGTACATTGTGGATACTTTTAAGAATTCCATGCCCAATTCTTGCATCTTTTTCATCGCCAAAAGTATGTGCCCCTTTTTATCACCAAGGTTCGATCCAAATGCTATGTAAGCCAGGTGCTTCATCTTTTCACCTCCAAAATTGCATCCACCATTCTCATGGACTTAACGTGAGCTTTGACATCATGAACCCTCACGATGTTGGCGCCATTCATTACGGCGACGCTATTCAACGCAATGGTGGATTCTAATCTTTCGGAAACATCCATTGGCATTATCGTGTCGATCATAGACTTTCTTGAGATCCCAATTAATATTGGGAGATTGAAGTCTTTAAACTTGTCGAGATGCGCTATAAGATTTAAATTGTCTTCCAATCTTTTGCCAAAGCCTATTCCAGGGTCTATCACGATCTTTTCACGCTTTACACCTGCGTTCATCGCCGTTTCCACGGATTTTTCAAGTTCATCGTGAACTTCCAAAATTACATCATCGTAAAAAGGATTCTTTTGCATGTTTCTTGGAGTGCCTTTTATGTGCATAACGATCACGGGAACATCCAATTCAGAAACCGTCTTTGCCATCTCGCTATCGAACTTCAAACCACTTATATCATTTATCATGTTGGCCCCTGCTTCGATGCCTATGCCGGCGGTTTTTGCATGGTACGTGTCTACGGAGATCGGAAGATTTGTAACTGAGCGAATGGATTTGATTGCTCTTGCTATCTTTTCCATTTCTTCTTCAATGCTAACAGGCATAGCGCCAGGACGCGTTGACTCTGCACCAACATCTAATATATCCGCCCCTTCCTTTTCCATGCGCTTTGCCGCTTCCACAATGTTATCTAAACTCACTCTGCTGAAAGGATAGAAGGAATCCTCCGTCAAATTTAAAATCCCCATAACGTATGTTCTTGAAAAATCTAACAGTTTATTTCCCACTTTGAACGGGGCGAGCATCAATTTCCACCATCTAAAAGTTGTTTGACCAATTTTCCGACGACTTTCGGATCGGCTTTTCCTCTGGTTTTCTTCATAACTCCTCCGACGAAGAAGCCAAGAACGGATGTCTTTCCGCTTTTGTACTTTGCAACGGTGTCTGGATTTTCGGATATGACTTCTTTCACCACAGTGATGAGTTCATTTTCATTTGAAACCTGTAGAAGGTTTTTCTCCTTCACAATTGTGTCCGGATCTTTTCCGCTTTTGTAAACATCTGTCAGTACTTCTTTTGCCACTAATCTGGAAATTTTGGAAGAGTTTGTGTAATCTATGATTTTCTTTAAATTGTCTATCGAAATTCTTTTAGGATCGAATTCAGCGGATTCTGTATTAAAAAGTGCCAAAACTTCGTTGATTATCCAATTGGATGCATCTTTTGCCGATAATCCAGTTGTTATGGCACTCTCGAAATATTGAGAAAGTTCCTTATCTTTTGCAAGAATTTTAGCGTTGCCCCGAGCAATACCAAGAGTTTTTTCGTATCTTTCGGCTTTCTCGTCCGGTAACTCAGGAAGTTCTTTTTTTATCCTCTCAATTCTTTCTTTAGACACGACAAGGATCGGCAAATCTGGTTCGGGAAAGTATCTGTAATCGTTCTCAGCTTCTTTAGATCTCATTGAAACGGTGGATTTTGTAGAAGAATCCCAACCTCGCGTTTCTTGAGGAACGTTTTCACCATTTTTCATAGCTTTTGTGATCCGTTTGATTTCATACTCTAAAGCTCTTTGAACGAATTTGAATGAGTTTATATTTTTGACTTCCACTCTTGAGCTCGATCTCTCTTCGTTTCTTATTGAAACGTTTGCGTCGCAGCGAAGGGCGCCTACTTCCATGTTACCTGTACTCACACCAATCGTTCTGAGAATATCTCGAAGCTTCTCCATGAACTCTCGGGCTTCTTCGGGCCTTTCCATATCTGGCTCGGTAACTATTTCTATGAGGGGTATTCCACACCTGTTCAGGTCAACAAGGCTTGAGGTCGCTTTCGTTATCGTTTCAGACGAATGAAACATCTTTCCTGCATCTTCTTCAATGTGGATTCTCTGTATTCTTATACGTTTTCCATCGTCGAGCTCTATGTGCCCATTTGTGGCGATAGGGTGAAAGTACTGTGTAATTTGGTACCCTTTAGGAAGATCTGGGTAGAAGTAGTTTTTTCTGTCAAAGCTTGACAATTCGTGGACTTCACATTTAAGGGCAAGTGCTGCACGTATCGCATATTCAACCACTTGATCGTTGAGAACTGGTAAAGCACCTGGTTGTCCAGTACATACTGGACAAATGTTGGTATTGACTTCGGCGTACACATCGTTTTTACAGGAACAGAATGCTTTCGTTTCTGTTGACAATTGTGTGTGTATTTCAAGTCCGATAACGGTTTTCACTTCAACTCACCACCAATTGGCATCGGGAATTCTCCTCTGACTTTTTCATAAGATCTCGCTATTCTCAAAACTTTTGCATCTTCGAATCTCTGCGACATTATTTGCACACCTATTGGTAAGCCATCAATGAGCCCCATTGGGACGCTTACACTTGGAAGGCCAGCAAGATTTGCAGGTATGGTGTATATATCTTGAAGATAGTAATCCAGAGGATTCGAAATCTCTCCGAATTTGAACGCCGTAACGGGCGTGGTCGGTCCAACGATTGCATCGTAACTTTTCAATATTCCATCCATTTCACCTTTTATCTTCGCCCTAACCTTTTGTGCTTTGTTGAAATAGGCATCGTAATAAGCGGCCGACAAAGTAAAAGTTCCGAGCATTATCCTGCGTTTTACCTCGCTGCCAAAACCTTTGTCTCGTGTTTGGTTGTAAGTTTCATTCACAGAGTTTTCTTCCACTCTAAGTCCATATCTAATGCCGTCATAACGTGAAAGGTTTGAAGATGCTTCAGCTGGTGCTATCACGTAGTAAACGGCAACTGCGTATTTCAGCGAAGGTATCGAGACTTCTTCTATTTCTGTGCCAAGTTGTTTTGCGTTTTCGATGAACTTCACAAATGTGTTTTTAACATTTTGATTTAGATCTTTCATGAATTCTATTGGGACTGCCAACTTCATCCCTTTGATCGTGTCCTCTATCTTATCCATAAGAACGATTTTTTTATCAACTGTTGTAGCATCGTTTGAATCTCTACCAATGATAGTTTGCCCAACAAGAGCGGCGTCTCTGACTGTCTTTGTCAAAGGCCCAATTTGATCCAAAGAGGAAGCGAAAGCAGAAAGACCGTATCTCGAAACGAGCCCATATGTTGGCTTGTATCCAACTATTCCGCAAAAAGACGCTGGTTGGCGAATGGAACCACCTGTGTCGGAACCTAACGCAAACGGTACCATTCCAGCGGCAACCGCAGCGGCCGATCCTCCACTGGATCCGCCGGGTACTCTCTCAATGTCCCAGGGGTTCCTACTTGGATAGAAGGATGAGTATTCGGTGGAGGACCCCATGGCAAATTCATCTAAATTGGTTTTCCCCAGGGCAACGGCACCGTTATTTAAGAGTTTTTGAACGGCTGTTGCCGTGTAAGTAGAACCGTAATTTTCGAGTATTTGGGAACCACACGTGGTCTTCGTGCCTTCAAGTTGCATGTTGTCTTTTACTGCAAAGGGAATTCCATTTAAAAACCCTTTACCCTTCTTTATCTCGCAAGTAGATAAGAAGGCTTTCAACTTTGAATTGAACTTAGAAGAGCGTTTTGCGAAGTACTCGATAACCTCTCCTTCACTTAGTTCACCGTGCTTGATAGCTTCAATCAGTTCTTCAACACTTCTTTTGAAGAGCAATCTTAACACTCCCTTTTCGATTTTTAAAGCCCGATAAGATTATATCACTTTGCCTAACGCGCTCTTGACCTTCCTTATCCATAAGTGGTGGGAGGGCTCAAATCATTTCAAAGCCTTTGAATATTCTGCAACGAAGTAAGTCTCATTTGGAAAAATGTTGAAGGAATTATTGACAAAATTCCATCCAAGTCCGCCGGCGATTGTTATCGAGTTGAAAAGCCATTTAAGGCTATCATTTGCAGTAAATTTTTTTGCAATACCAAGAGCAAATGAGTTTGTGTTGTAAGTGTTTTTTTTGTATTCGAAACGGATATTCCCAATTTGAATTGGAATAAGGATGGACGTGTAAATTGAGAGATGACTGCGTGTTGAGACCTCAGATATCTCTGGATAGTAAGATATTCCAGCCGATATTTTCATGTGATTAAAATTTTTCCCTATCGTGAGAAAGAAAGAATTTTGTTCGCTTATCACGGTACCAACCGATAATTCCATGGGAGTTTTGAAAATCTGAAATTGCGTCAAAAAACCTGAGTTTTTAATTCCCATTTGGTAAAAATCAAGTAAGCCTATCATTATAGAGTTGCTTGAGATTCCAAATCCGTTAACAGAAACCATTTGAAACGTTCCGTCTGATATTACGGCAGATGTTGGAATATCCAAAAAAGAATAAGAAAATGCGAATACGTTGAAAGCAATTGTAAGAACAACCAAGGATACCACTTTTTTCATTTTCATTTCCTCCTACAAATTCCAAATCATTTCAATTTCAATGTACGGAATTGGGTGAAATAGGGCATTGCCATTCAAAAGATCGAACCAAAAGATTCCACCTTTGATGTTGAATATCCAAAAACGTTCTTCTGCACCCACTCCAATGTTTAAATTAGGCGTTGTAGAAACGCTCTCCAAATCTTTTCCCACGCCACCTTCGAAAATCATGTTTCCATCTGAAATTTTTTTCTTTGCAACTCCGAAAACTTCAATTCCACTGTTTTTGATGTCGTTGATCATCATTCCTCTCACTCCAATGTTTGCGTTGAGAACATCGCTTCCAAGCCTGTAAACGGCAAAAATATTCAAAAGACGGTTGAATCCAAAAAGACTAAAAGGCAAATAAGAGACTTCAATTGCCAAGTTCTGGAATGGTTTCATTTTCAGGTACGTGCCCATTGTTGAGTAAGAAAGATATTCTCCTATTTCTATGTTTCCTCCCATTCCAACCCCAATGCCAAGATGTGGAAACCCTAAAGAGAACGTGATTTGACCTTGCGTTGCCACGTCAGCCGTTGGGTAAAGAAATCCCCCTGATGCGAAGAGAGAAGCTGCGATAAGAAGTAAAGATGCTAAAAATACCAGCTTTTTCATACGAAACACCTCCTTTTGCTTTAATGATAATATTGTACTACAAGTTCAAGTGAACATTTTTTGTTGATCTTGATAATGAAAGATGATGGTTCTCTTCAGTTTAGTGTGGGTAAGAGTTGAGAAACCTGGTCATTGGCAATTAGATAAATTATCGAAAAGAGATTTTCTAATTTCTTGAATCCAAAAGCACGTCTCATAGCCGTGCGAATCTTGTTGTTCAACCCTTCAAGAAATGCGTTGTTCCTGTTTGAAACTATTGCATCTAATATTCCGTGGATATGTCTCTTAATGCTTTTAGCAGCCTTTTTCAGTTGTTCTATTCCACTCTCTTGAACGAGTTCATACCATCTTGAAAAATACAATCCAGCCCACGCTTTTCTTGAATATTTCCGGCTCTCTTCCGGATTGTGTGGGTAACATTTTTGAGTAATGACATTTTTTGACATCCTAGATACCGCTTGAGAAGCGGTCAATGTAATTTTTTTCGAAGTCTCGTCAGAACTGAT
>CAYYEU010000044.1:0-7902 GCA_964470975.1 uncultured Mesoaciditoga sp.
GAATGAGGATGCCCCAATTCGATATTAAGCCTATTGCCATGACGGTTTTTGTCAATCCTCCACCAACCAAAACGCCCCAGGCAATCATCGAAATCATGAAGAAAATCTCGTTGATCGCGAAGAATTTCAGCAATATTCCACCGATGATGGCGATGCTTGCATGCGGACTGAAAAAGTAAGATATTTGCCTTCCAAATAAAAATAGAATCAAAACATATCCCACGATCAGCGCTTCCCCTATCCAAATGGAATCTTTAACGCTTTGACGCGCTCGATCTTTTCTGCCTGCACCGATGTTTTGGCCTATCATGGTCGATGCCGACATGTTCATTGAAAATGAGATGGTAAAAGATATGCTTCGAATCCTATTGGCTATACCCAACGCGGCAAGCAACGCTGGGCCGTATAAGGAAGTGATCTTCAGTACCACGGAATAGGCGATGTTTTCAGAAAAGCTTTCTAAAGTTGTCGGTGCGCCGATGGAGATCATCTTCTTGATTATTTGCCAACGTGGCTTTAAGTATTTAAAGGGATTCATTCTGATGTAACTACTTTTGGAATTAAGAATGATCATGCCAGCAACAAGAAGGTATATTTCAGAAAAATCAGATGCCAGCGCGGCGCCCGCAACTCCCATATGAGCTGTGTAAATGAGTAAAGGATCAAGTGCCATGTTTATAAGGGCAGAAGCGCCTTGAACCCAAAAGAGTTTGTAAGTATCACCAGTAGCGCGGAAAGTTGTCATTAACGTGTAGCCACAAAAAGAAAAAGGCATTACCCATGCTCTCCATTTGAGATACTCTAACCCCTGAAACAAAACATCTCCTTTTGCACCGATCAATTTCAAAAATCCGGTATCTAAAAAATATACGAGTGCCAAAAACAAGAGTGCCAGCACACTTTTTGAAAGTATTGTTTGTCCAACTACCCATTTCACGCCGGTGTAATTTTTTTCTCCATATCTTCGGGAGATCAAAACAACGGAAGGTGTTCCAAAAAGATCGTTGAAGACTGAGCCGTACCAGAAAATTGCCATAGCCAGGGTTACACCGGCAATCGCAGATGGACTGATGTGTCCCACCCAAAACGCGTCTACGAGATCGTAAAGCGATGAGAGGAAAGAAGCTCCCATCGATGGAACGGCCAATCTAAGAATGGATTTGGGAATTGAAGCTGAAGTGTAGTCGAAGACTTTTCTTGTCATGCCTATTCAGGCTAAATTAGGTGAAGAAATCAAAGACTTCGCCATCTTAACGTCTTTTGCTATGGCGTTTTTAAGTGCGTTAAGATTTGGAAATTCAATTTCTGGTCGCATGTAGCACAGAATCTCCACTTTTAAGCTTTGACCAAGAAGATGTAAATCCTTTTCTATGAAATGCACTTCGTAGCTGGTTCTTGTGCCACTTTTGTCTACGGTAGGCCTTTTGCCAATGTTCATGACTCCGTACAAGTTTTCTCCATTTATTTTCGATTTGACTAAGTACACTCCATATTTGGGAACAAGTAGAAAGGGAGAGGAACGTCTCAAATTGGCAGTTGGGAATCCGATTTTTGATCCTATTCCCCTTTCTCGAAAGACTTCTCCGTTTATGCTGAAGTGTCTCCCCAAATAAGCTTTCGCGATCTCTGGCTTACCCGTTTTTAGCTCGTAACGTATCATGCTGCTACTGATGCGGTTACCGTGTTTGATGATTTTGGGAATCACATCCACACTGAATCCCATTTGCTCTCCAAGCTTTTCTAACATTTTCGTATCACCAGTTGCATTTTTCCCGAATTTAAAATCATGCCCAACATGGATCGCACGGATGCTTAAATCTTTGACCAACATTTTAACGAAGTCGGACGGTTCCATGGCGATCATTTCTTTAAGATCTTTTACAATCACTTCATTCATTCCGAAGTCTTTCAACAGCTCGACTCTTTCTGAAGGAGTGGTTATCAACCCGTAGAAAGTATTTGGCTTGGATATGGCTTTGTAAGGAAGTGTAAAGATCATGGCCGTTGAAATTAAATTGGATCTTTTTGCACACTCTACAGTTTTTTGTGCGATGTAGGCATGTCCAAGATGTACCCCATCGAAAACACCGATAGTTATACTTCTCAATTGAACACCTTCTTTGGGCGTAAAATGACTTCGTTTCTTTTGAGTTTTTTAAGAGTCAAAATGAAATCCGATTTTCTTTCGCTGATTGATAAAGAAATAAGCTTTCCGCTTGAGTTGATCACTCTTACCAATTCTTCTTTGGAAAACTCATCGAATTTTTTCACATCATCAACCTTGAGCGGTTGACCATCAAGCATCGTCTTAACTCCTTGTTCATTTGCAACAACGGTTGGGAAGAACGCTTCAGTGACTTTTTCCAAACTCAGAATATTTTCATCATTTATATGATCAACATCGTAAACGTCTACGGAGTTGTCCACTTTGAACTGTCCTATGCCTGTTCTTCTCAATTCGTATGCAATTGCCCCACATCCCAGTTTCATTCCCAAATCACGACACAGAGCCCTGATGTACGTTCCCTCAGAAACGTTGGCAATGAAATGAACGTAAGGAAGATTTATGTTGATAATTTCTATTGAATGTATTTTTACGCGCTTGGGGGGCATGTTCACTATTTTTCCCTCACGTGCCAATTTGTAAAGTCTAACGCCGTTGTATTTTTTCGAAGAGTACATTGGAGGTATTTGATCGTAATCACCGATAAACGATTTCAACGCCTTTTCAATTTCGTTTTCATCTGCAATACATCGACGTTCTTCTACTACTTTTCCATCTCTGTCAAAAGTGTCGGTTGTAACACCAAGTTTCGCCACAACTTCGTAAGTTTTTTTGCAATGAGTTAAGTATTCAAGTAAACGAGTACCTTTTCCTATCCCAACGAGGAGCAAACCAGTCGCAAAAGGGTCTAATGTGCCGGCATGCCCCACACGTTTTACCGATGTGAGCCTTCTGATCCGATCCACTACATCGTGAGATGTTGGGCCGGAAGGCTTGTCAACTTTTAGAATTCCGTTTTCCATTTTCAATCTTCTTGAAGATTTTATCCAACTCAAAGGCTTTTTCTATACCTTTGTCATGAATGAGAGTGAGTTGTGGAGCTTTGAAAGTTCTTATCTGTTTGGCAACTTCCGTTTTAAAATATCCTTTTGCCTTTTCAAGAACGTGGAAAAGCTCTTCGCTTTTTAATTCATCTTTCTCAAATATGCTTAAATACACTTTGGCATATCTAAGATCTTTAGAAAGCTCTATTCTTGTAACAGAGACTATTCCTTCGAGCCTGGGATCTTTCATCTTTCTAAGAGCCCTCGAAACTACCCTCGTCATCTCGGATGCCATCATTTCTCTTTTATACATAGACATATTATGTACAGCTCCTTTGCTTAAACACAACTTAACACACAAAATTATAACACATTGGGAAATGTGTTCACTGTTGGAAAAAGCGTTTCAACACACAAAACGTACACGATTTCCGTGTACGTAAGTGGATCACATGATTTTAATGGTTTTACTTTTTTGAAGAATTTTTCTCATAAGCTCCAATGAAATCCTCTATTCGATTCTCCATACTCTTTAGATGTTCCACATAAATATCTAAGTACTTTCTTCCGTCGTCTGTAATTTTGTAGATTCGTCTTGGAGCACCGCTGCCAACCGTATTCCACTCAGAGGCGACCCATCCTTTATCCTCCATTTGACGCAGGATTCTGTAAAGCGTTCCCATCTGGCCTATTCCTATGAATTCAACGTTAAAATCTCCCATTGCTCTGGTGAGATCGTAGCCATAGGAAGGACTCCTTAACAGCAAGAGCAAAATGTATCCTTCAAGCCATTGACCGGATCCTAAAACGCCTCCCATTCCAAAACCGCGGCCCATTCTACGTCTCGACACCGGAATCATCCTTTCTTTAAAATGGGAAGAAATATCTTGAATTCAGAGCCAATACCTTCTTCACTAGAAACTTCTATGTGACCGTTATGTTTCTCGGCAATCATTTTCACTATGGACAGTCCCAAGCCTGTGCCACCAACTTTCCTCGAACGGGCTTTGTCTACCCTGTAAAAACGATCGAAAAGGCGCGAAATAGAGTCTGAAGGTATTCCTAAACCTGTATCCTTGATGCTAAAAGCACATTCTTTTTCCATTATCTCACATGACACAAGTACGCGTTTTGGCCCCTTTTCCCTTTGAGACGTGTATTTTATAGCGTTATCGGTAAGGTTAAGCACTGCCTGGACTAGCCTGTCAAAATCTCCATTAACGGTAACATCCGTATCACAGGAAATGCTCACTTCCACATTCAGGCTTTCAGCCATCGGCTTGACTATTCTGGAAACATATCTAACAACTTCAGCAATTTCAATTTCTTCAAAATGGAAGGTTGTTTTCCCTTCTTCCATTTTCTGAAGATCGAGGAGATCGTTTATCAGCCTACTCATTCTGGCGGATTCCGCTTCGATTATGCTCAAGAAATGCTTAACCATTTCCACATCGCTGAAGTCATCATCAAGTAACGTTTCTGCGTACCCGTGAATAGATGTCAAAGGAGTTTTCAGCTCATGAGAGACGTTAGATATGAATTCTCTTCTCATGGCGTCTAACTCTTGTTCTTTTGTGACGTCCTTCATGAGAATGATCAAAACTTCTTCTTCACTCAACGTGACGGAGATCGAATCACATTTTATATAGCGCTTTTTGGGATACAGAATGGTTATTTCTCTGGTATCTCTCGTGGAAGATTTAAGATTCTTATCCGTAAAATCGAGAAGCTCGTAATTGTCCACCAATTCCACGAGCTTTTTCCCTTCAGACTCTCCTTTTATTCCGAATAACTCGCGTGCAGCCGAGTTATTCATCAGTACTTTACCAGAATGATCCAATATCACTATTCCATCGCTAATGTTTTCGATTATGGTTCTCATATTCTCGCGGCTGCGTATGGCTTCTTCGTATTTACTTTCAAGGTCGCGCTTCATGCTTTTAAGCACATCTAAAATTTTTATTATGGGTACTTCTTTTCCAACAACCGCGTATGATACATCTTTTAAAATTTTTCTTGTTTGACTAAGCCTGCGATAAAAAACAAACGTCAAAACAAAAGTTGTGGCTACAAGAGCCGCAAATACGACTATAAGTGTCGTGAGCAAAAATTACTCCTCGCTTCCCGGATCCTTGAATTTATATCCTTTCCCTCTTACCGTTATAATGTACTTGGGGTTGGAAGGATCTTCTTCTATTTTCGTTCTAAGCCTTCTAATGTGTACGTCAACCGTGCGTGTGTCTCCATAATAATCGTATCCCCAAAGCGTATCAAGGAGCACGTCTCTGCTGAAGACTTTTCCTTTATTCTCAGCAAGGAATCTCAAAAGATCAAATTCCAATGGTGTTAAATTCACGAGGGTTCCTCTAACTTTAACTTCGTATTTTTCAAGATCTATGTCCAAATCTTTTGCCATAATTTTCTTTGGTTTTTCTTCGCTTTTCTTAAGAGCTTGATCTGTCCTTCTAAAAATTGCTTTTATTCTTGCAAGAAGCTCTCTTACACTGAAAGGTTTGGTGATGTAATCATCTGCTCCAAGTTCAAGGCCAAGTACTCTGTCAAACTCTTCTCCCTTTGCGGTTAAGAATATAACTGGTTTGTCTCTGTTTTTGTCACCGCTTCTCAGTGTTCTAACCAACTCAAAGCCGTCCATGCCTGGAAGCATTACGTCGATTATGAAAAGGTCTATATCACTTTCATTTATCATTTCAAGAGCCTTTTCAGCGTCGTAAGCTTTAAGAACGTCGTATCCTTCTTTTTTGAGGTTGTAGCTGACAAGTTCCACTATGGATGGTTCATCATCAACGACCAAAATTCGTTTTTTTGCCATTTCAATTCCCTCCTTGTTCCTTGGTTTTTTAGAAAACTTCACATACTGTGCAGCTTAATTCACAATTACTTTCTTAATCCATGAGTCATTTTCTTCTGGAGAGCCAAAAAAGGCTCGTTTGCTTCACCTACATATCTCCAGCAATTTGCATCGGATACCCAGGTTTTCTCCACCCCCTTCAACACCTCAACAGGTTCATCAGATTTTGTGATTTCTTCTGATAATTCCTTAGTTGCGGTGGAAATCACCCATTGAATTCTTGATAGTCTATCACTTTCAAACTTGAATCGCACGTGCATTTTTCTGAACGCGGATTCAAGATAGCGACGACGAACTTTAAGATCTTTTAAACTCATCATCTGAAACTCTTCAAACGGAGTCCAAGGTTTCGGGATGAAAGGGTTAAGGCTAACATAAGGGATTATCATGCTTTTCCTGACTTCTTTTACCACGTCAATTATACCATTGAGGTCTTCTTGTCTTTCTTTTGGAAGGCCATATATGAAATACAATTTCACCCTTTTCAATCCTGCGTCTCTGACATATTTTATCGCACGTTCTATATCGGAACCTGATATGTTTTTGTTTATCAAATCGCGCATACGCTGTGTTCCAGCTTCTGGGGCAAGCGTGATTTCCCGATCTCCCAACTTTCTTAAAGTGGCGATCAAATGGGGGGTAATCGCATCAAGCCTCAAGGAGGAAACACTCAAACTTTCTATCTTTCCTTCAAGCCATTCCAAGAGATCGTCCAGGTAAGGATAATCCGAAACCGTGGCTGCCACCAATCCAACATTTTTCACATGTTTAATTGACTTGGATATCCTCAATTTCACATCATCGAGATTCATAAATCTGGCAGGCCTGTAAACATAGCCAGCTACGCAAAATCTGCAACCTCTTGTGCAACCACGTTCGATTTCTATCAGATACCTCTTCCCAAAGGCTCCCTTGGGAGAAATTATGAAAGACTCAGCCAACGAATTTTTCATGTCTTTCAACTTCGATGTTTGTATCTTTCTAACGCCAAAACTCGGTATGGAGAGGCATTTCATTTTTTTTAATTTCTCCAGGAGCTTTGTTCCACGAAAATTCTGCAGCCAGAGTTCACGAAAATTGTCAAAGAAATCTGTGCATCCTTCCAACTCGCCATGAAATATGATGTCTGCCACGGACCAAAGAGAATTAGGATTGAAAAAAGTCAACGCCCCACCCATGATCACAAAGGGTCTTTCTCTTCTATCGAACGCGAAAGCATTTACATGGTTTTCATGGAAGATATCAAATACGTTAAACACATCAGATTCAAAAGAGATTGAAAACGCCCAAATATTGAAATCACTTAAAGGTCTTCCATGCTCTATAGATCTCATTTTCCCCTTGGAATACGTAAAACGTTCGCATGTGAAACCCGCTCTTAAAAATGCTACGTACACCGCATTGAAACCGAGATTCGCAACAGATGATGCGTAATCGTTTGGGAAAATCAAAGCAATCTCTGGCACCCCGGTAGAAGGACTGACAAGAGTTTCTTCTTCAGCTTTCGCTTGCAACGTTGTCTTCGTCATCAACTTTACCGTTTTTGCCCAATTCTCCCTTGAGTAATCTGTTAAGCTCTTCTCCTTCTATTGTTTCTTTTTCAAGAAGTACCTTTGCTATATCGTCCATTTTATCTCTGTACTTCAAGAGTATCTCTTTAGCATGATCGTAACACTGACTGACAATGGTTTTTACTTGTGCATCTATTTCTGATGCTGTTTCTTCACTGTAATTCTTCATTCGAGAAAGCTGTTTGCCAAGGAAAACATTTTCCTCTTCTTCTCCCCAAGCTATTGGACCTATGGTTTCGCTCATCCCATACTTGCATATCATATCACGAGCTATCTTCGTAGCTCTTTCTATGTCGTTGGAGGCACCAGTGGTTATTTGATCGAAAACGATCTCCTCCGCAGCGCGTCCACCAAGAAGCCCTGTGATTTTGTCCAAAATTTCTTCTTTAGACATGAGATACTTATCTTGAAGTG
>CAYYEU010000045.1:0-7771 GCA_964470975.1 uncultured Mesoaciditoga sp.
CGTGTAAGTTGAATTTTTTCACATCTCTTTCACAAGTTTAGCGGTGTATGGTTTACAATGGTATAATTAAATTATGATATTGAATTTATCCAATTTGAGCATGGATTTTGGTGGTAGAACTCTGTTTTCAAATGTTAACCTTTTTTTGGAGCATGGTCAAAAAGTTGTGCTTCTTGGGCCAAACGGTTGTGGGAAAACGACACTTTTGAAGATCATAACTGCTGAAATAGAACCAACTGAGGGGCATGTGTTCTTTTCAGGCCAAAAGATGGGATTTGTAAAGCAGTTTAGGTTTACAGAAGATCGTTCTCTGTACGAAGAGGGCCTTTCTATCTTTAAAGATGCACTGAATGCTTACGACAAAGCAATAAAGGGAGCCATATCGTCGGATATCGATTCCTATGATATTTTTCTTCAAAAAGCGGAATCGTTGGGGATTTACTCGGTAGAAAAAAAAGTTAGAAGAATGCTCAAAGGTGTGGGCTTTTCGCAAAAAGACTTTGAAAGAAGAATCTCTACGCTCAGTGCAGGAGAGATCACAAGGCTTCAACTTGCCAAGATACTTGCAGCGGAACCTGATATGTTGGTGCTGGACGAGCCGGGAAATTATCTTGACGTGTATGGTATCCTTTTTTTGCAGAATACGCTTCTTTCTATTGGAAGTACGGTTTTGATAGCAACTCATGACAGGAGTCTTATGGAAAAAATACCAGACGAAATATGGGATATGGACTTTGGAAGCGTGAAGGCTTACAAGGGAAAGTATTCTGATTTTTTAGTCCAAAAGGAAAATTATCTTAAAACCATCCAATCGAAAGAAAAAACTCTCTCCCGTGAAATAGAGCATCTTCATGATGTAGTTGAAAGATATAGAAAATGGGGAAGAGAAAAAGCCATGCGCCAGGCAAAGTCGAAAGAAAAACAAATGGATAAACTTGTTAAAGAAAGGAAGAACTATGAAGTTGAAAGAAGGAAAGCTTTTACCACGCTTCATTTTAACACAAATGGCGTGACGGAAAACGTGATTCTAAAAGTTGAGAATTTGAGAGTCAAAGCTGGCAACAAGTACATAGGAAATTTTTCATTTCAAATTCACAATGGAGAAAAAGTAGTTTTGCTGGGAAGAAATGGTATTGGGAAGACCACCTTGTTAAAAGAAATTGTAAAAAAAGGTTCACAAGTGGAATTTGGGCCAAACACGATTTTCGCTTACGTGGACACCGTTGGTACGGATAGAACTTCCGAGACAGTTCTTTCAAGCATTTGGAAACTCGTTCAAAATTGGCCTGACTACGAAGTTAGAAAATATCTCGGCAGGTTTGGTTTTGAGGGAGATGATGTGTTCAAGAGTCTGAACTCTTTGAGTGGTGGTGAATTCGTCAGACTTGAAATATCAAAAGCGTTACTTGGAAATCCAAATTTTCTCATTATGGATGAGCCAACAAATCATTTGGATGTTTACATGATGGAGTCTCTTGAAAAAACTCTTAAGGAGTACGTTGGTGCGGTTTTCTTCAGTACCCATGATTTGGAATTTGCAAAGCATGTGGCCGATCGATTTTTCATCCTTGAAAATGGAGAGATTAACTTCTTCAGCGATTACGATCAGGCCATTGAATTTTTGGAAAATGCTTTCATTCAAAAACGTACAAATAAGCGCAGCGATAACGTGAATTTTGAGAAAAAAAAGAGTTTAAAGAACAAGCTTAAATCGTTGGAAAGAGAATTAAAACATTATGAATTGCGATTTGAAAAACTTGAAAGAGAATATAAAGCTCTTGAGAATGAGATGAACAACTGGGCAAGTGACCATGTAAAGCTAACAAAGCTCTCGAAAGAGAAAGAAAAGATAGAGCAAGAAATGGAAAGCATTGTTGAAAATGTAGATTCTTTAGAATACGAGAGAAAAAATTTGGAGGAGGAAGTACAATGATAATAAAAGAAAAATTGGAACTTGAGGAACTTGTAAGAGTTGCCAGATATTTTGAGAAAGTTGAACTTTCCAACGAAGCCAAAATGCGTGTTGATAATTCAAGAAAGAAGATTGAAAAATTTCTTCAGTCAGATAAAGCCATGTATGGAATAAACACGGGTTTTGGTGCGCTCGCGAATGTTAAAATTCCCAAGGAAGAAATAGGCGAACTCCAAATTAACCTTGTACGTAGCCACTCAGCTGGTGTTGGGCCGCTCTTCAATGAGGAGACTGTTCGAGCTATGATGTTGTTGAGGGCATTTTCTTTGACAAAGGGATTCTCTGGTGTAAGGATTGAGATTGTAAATGGTTTAATAAACATGCTTAATCAAAGGATCACGCCAGTTGTTCCCTCACAAGGATCTGTTGGTGCCAGTGGGGATCTTGCACCTTTAGCCCACATAGCGCTTGCAATGATGGGAGAAGGAGATGTGTTTTATCACGGTGAGAGAGTAAGTGCTGAATTTGCTTTAAAAGCTGAAGAGTTAAAGCCCCTGAAATATGAAGCAAAAGAAGGCCTTGCACTTACCAATGGAACCCAGGCTATAACGGCTGTTCTTGCTTTAACACTGTATGATGCTAAAAAATTATTTGAGTCCTCTTTGGTAACCGCGGCCATATCCATAGACGCCCTTAAAGGATCAACAACGCCGTTTGATCCGAGAATACACGAACTACGGCCATATAAAGGTCAAATATACGTGGCTAAGAAATTACTCGAATATCTTGAAGGAAGCCAGATCAGGGAATCTCATATGAATTGTTCAAAGGTACAAGACGCTTACAGTTTAAGAGCGACTCCTCAAGTGCTTGGTGCCGTTAAGGATACCATTGATTACGTGGAAGGTGTGGTTTTGATCGAGATGAATTCTGTAACTGACAATCCCTTGATCTTCGATGATGGAGCACTGAGTGGAGGTAATTTCCACGGTGAGCCGGTAGCAATGGCAGCAGACTTTTTAGGAATAGCGTTGAGTGAGCTTGCAAACATAGCAGAAAGGCGTATTGATAGGCTTGTCAATCCGTTGGTTTCTGGATTGCCACCTTTCCTTGCAACTGGAAAAGCAGGATTGAATTCCGGAATGATGATATGGCAATACACAGCTGCATCTCTTGTTAGTGAAAATAAAGTCTTGGCCCACCCGGCATCAGTCGATTCAATCCCCACGTCCGCCTACCAAGAAGACCACGTTTCAATGGGTACAATCGCTGCGCGTAAGGCAAGAATGATTTTTGAAAACGCTGCAAAGGTAGTGGCCATTGAAGGAATGATAGCATCTCAAGCCATAGAATTTCATAAACCACTTAAAACTGGAAAGAAACTTCAAAAGTACGTGGAAATTTTAAGTGAAGGTACAAGCGAAAAAAAAGGAGATGCATACGTGGGAAAGCATTTCGAAAACATTATTGAACTGGTGAAGTCTGAAATATGGAAAAGGGGGAAAATCCATGAAAGCAGAAGAACTGTTTAGGTATATGAAATCAAAAGATTACAAACCTTCCACAAGCAATTTTATGGCAAAAACACTCGGAAAATCTCCAAGAGAAGTGCGGAAGACTTTAGAAATTTTGGAAGATGAGGATCTTGTCTATCGAACAAAGAATTGGAAATGGCATCTTCCAAAGGAAGATGAATTAATAGGTGAGATCAGATTTATCAGATCTGGAAGAAAGTCTTTCGTTACGTCATTTTCTGGGAAAGAAGCTTTAGTAGAGGTGGCAGACACACTTTGGGCTCTTAACGGAGACAAAGTTTTGATAAAAGTCTTTAACGTCGAAGGTGACGATCTTCCGCACGCTAAAGTGATCAAAATTCTAAGGCGGACTCTCAAAACGATCGTCGGAGTTTACAAGGCTCAAGGAACGAATTTCGGGTACATCGTGCCGGATGATACGAAGATTGTTTACGAATTCAGAGTCTCCGGGAATGATTCTATGAATGCTTCAAGTGGAGAGAAAGTCGTTGGGGAGATCATTCAATATCCCAACGAGAATTCGGAAGGGATGGCAAAAATAACGGCCATTTTGGGCAGAGCTGACTCTCATGTCGTTGACATTCCAAGCATTCTTGCCAAATACCAGTTACCAGCTTCAGGAGAGTTCCCTTCTATGGTGTTGAAAGAGGTTAAGAATTTTCCAAAACAAATAACGAAAAAAGAATTGAATGGACGAAAGAGTTTTGTTGGAAAGAATGTATTTACCATTGATGGAGAAGATTCTAAAGATTTTGATGATGCCGTATCAATAGACATTCTCCCAAACGGGAATTACCAGTTGGGAGTTCACATAGCAGATGTTTCTCATTACGTAAAAGCGGGAAGTGCGATAGATAAGGAAGCTTTTAAACGTGGTACAAGTGTTTATCTGTTGAGTACTGTTATTCCGATGCTTCCGTTTGAATTGTCCAACGATCTTTGTAGCCTTGTTGAAGGTAAAGATAGGCTCACCGTTTCTGTTGAAATGGAAATAGACGAGTACGGACGAGTTGTTAAAAAAGAATTCTCAAAAAGCGTCATAAGATCGGTAAAAAGGCTGACTTATAAAAAAGTTAGGGAACTTTTAGAAAAACCGACTGAAGAACTGGAAAATGAGATAGGTTTTCTCAGAGCTGATCTTGAAACCATGGCAAAGCTCGCACACACATTGAAAACAAGTCGGTTGGGACGAGGAGCAATAGAGTTTGAATCAAACGATATCAAAGTGGTGTTGGATGAAAATGGGGAAGTTGAAGACATTACCTTAAGGAAACAGAGCGTTTCAGAGGCTATTATAGAAGAGTTCATGATACTTGCCAATGAGGCTGTTGCCGAAATATTCGATATTCAGGATTTTCCGTTTATTTATCGTGTCCATAATCGACCTGATCCGGAAGCTTTAACGAAACTTTCGGAATATTTGAAAGCCATCGGTTTGAAATTCAAAATCACCGAGAATGTTCAGCCAATTTTGCTTCAAAGAATACTTGAGCAAATAAGAGGGCATCCTCTTGAATCTGTAATCCAAAGACTTCTTGTTCGATCAATGAAGAAAGCCATTTACTCCGAGACTAACGTTGGACATTTTGGACTTGCATCCTTAAACTACACACACTTCACGAGCCCAATAAGAAGATATCCTGATTTGGTCGTACATCGGTTGTTGAAAGCTTACATAGACAACAAAGGGTTTGGAAAGAAGGAAGTTCACAAGTACATGGAGCTCCTACCCATAGTGGCACGTCAAAGCTCCAAGCGTGAAATAATCGCTGATCAAGCTGAAAGAGACCTTGTGGCTTTGAAAAAAATAGAGTACATGCAGAAGCATATCGGTGAAATTCTTGACGTTGTGGTGACCGACATCACAGAGTTTGGAATGTTTGTGGAAATACCGGAAAAAGCCATAAGTGGACTTATACACATTTCATCTTTAGATGATTATTACGTGTACAATCAAAAACTGAATCAGCTTGTGGGTGAAAGAAAGGGAAAAATTTTCAGACTTGGTGATAAAATTAAAGCCAAGGTTATCTCAGTTGACAGAACCAGAGGATTAATTGATTTCAATATGGAGGGAAATGAGAGTGGACGAAAAAGAAAGAACAAAGATAACAAACAGGTTAAAAAAAGTGGAGGGTCAAATAAGAGGCGTTCGAACAATGGTAGAAAACGAAAGAGAATGCACTGATATAATAACTCAAATAGCAGCTGCTCGTGCAGCTTTGGATGCCGTAGCCCAGATCATCGTCAAAAATTATGCAATGTCATGTGTGAGTGAATTCTCTTCTGAAGAGGGTACAGATAAAATGGAAAGCCTTATGAAGTTGCTTTTTAAGTACCTCTAAAATTTGAATGGAGGAAAAATATGAGAAAATATCAGAAAACGTTGGTGGTGGTTCTCTTACTGGTAAGTCTTGTGACCTTATCTTGGGCAACTCAAGAGATACTTAACACAAGCTCGAATTCCGTTTCACAAGTCATTCAATTGATTCAGCGTTATTACTACAATGCGACTTCCGTTAACTATCAAAAGCTTGAAAATGCGGCAATAGATTCCATAGTCAAAAATCTTGGAAGCAGATTCACTTATTATTTCTCACCTGATGAAGTTAAAGAATTCGACATACAAACATCCTCTAAATATGGAGGAATTGGAACGGAAGTGACTTATAATTCGACACGAGATGCGGTGGAGATTATAAGCCCGATGTACGGATCGCCAGCAGAAAAATCAGGACTTAAAAGCGGAGATCTTATAACTTCAATTGATGGAAGCCCTGTTAAAAAACTTGGTTACATTCCAGCTGTTAACGCTTTAAGAGGAACACCTGGTTCCAAAGTTAATGTGGAAGTCTATCGCCCATCTGAAAAAGCCACTCTTACCTTTGTGGTAACAAGAGCACTTATAAAATTGAAGACGGTGAAATACGCAACTGTAAATGCATCTAACGCCAAAATTGGATACGTGAGGATCACCAATTTCAGCGAAACCACAGGTGATGAATTTTCAAAGGCACTCGATTCTTTGTACTCTCAAGATATAAAGGCATTGATAATCGATCTCAGAGACGATCCTGGTGGCCTCTTTTCTCAGGCGTTAGAAGTTGCCAGCGATTTCCTTCCCAAGGGCAGGTTGATCGTTACCATGAGAAGTCGCTATGGTGTGGAACGACCATTCAGATCTTATGGGAACGTTCATCAAAGGTTACCAATTATCATTTTGGTAAATCATGGTTCAGCCTCTTCATCCGAGATTGTTTCGGCAGCTCTTAGAGATAATGGCTACGCAGCACTTGTTGGTGAGAGAACGTATGGGAAAGCCGCTGTCCAAACCGAATTTCGACTTTCAAATGGTGGTCTTTTACTGTTAGTGACCAATCATTACTTTACACCAAATGGCCAGGATATAAATTTGAAAGGAATAACACCAGATTACATGGTAAAAGAATCATCCGCTACACCAACGAAAAATGAAAGTTACAAAAAATTGATTCAAAGCGTTGTGAGCTCTACTCAAAGCACGGCAATCATCAATGTAAAGGGAGATTTACAGCTTCAGAAAGCTATTGAAGTTCTCATCGAAGAGGTAAAAATGCGCTCACTTTTCCCTAAGGAATTGGCCAACTCAAAATGAAGACAGCACTTTTCATTCTGTTCCTGCTTGCTGCCTCAATGGCAATAGGAGGAGTTTTAAGCGGAAAAGTGATCGTTTTAGATCCTGGACATGGGGGTATTGATGACGGAGCCATTGGCGTAGGTGGTCTTTTGGAAAAGAAGATCAACCTTGATGTAGCGTTGGATCTTTGCAAAATTCTCACTGTTCAAGGTGCAACGGTTTACATGACGAGAAAAACAGATAAAGCCGTTTATCTTAAAGATAGAATTGATCTTGCTAACAAAAAACATGCTGATCTGTTTTTATGTATTCATCATAACTCGGTGGAAAACGCGCCAGAAGTTGACAGGACACAAGTGTTTTATTGGAGCGCAACTGACACTTCGAAGATGGCAGCAGGCGAGTTGCTTAAATCTTTTGAAAGGCTCTTTAACTTGAAGGGACAACTCATAAGAAATGATTTTAAAGTTTTGAGGCTTGCAAAAGTTCCTGCTGTATTGGTCGAAAGCTGCTTCATGTCATCTCCACAAAGAGCGAAATGGCTCAGAGATCCTCACAATTTATGGAGAGAAGCTTTGGCTTTAGATGATGGTGTTTTGAAATATTTTGACGATATTGGGGGTGAAAACAAGTGAAAGACTTTGTTTTTCAAAATCCTACCAAGATCGTGTTTGGAAATGATAAAATATCCAAACTTGGTGGAGAAGT
>CAYYEU010000046.1:0-7763 GCA_964470975.1 uncultured Mesoaciditoga sp.
TTCCAATACTCTTTTCTCTCTTTTCCAAATACTCCTATAACCCAAATAGTTCTCAAGAAAGCCCTTACATCGTTGAAGTCTATTTTAGGTCTTGAAAGTTTTGGCAATTTGTAAGCAGACAAAAACTTTTTCAACCTGATATAATAATTTGAGGGAGAATAAAGTCTGTTAACAAGGTTTTTGTAGCCTGAAATGAGAACTTTCGGATCCATTTTGGGTATGAAATTGGTGGAGATATTCACGTTATCACCTGTTATTTCCCCTACAAGTCTTTTTTCTTTTCTCATCCTCTCATGAAGTGCACTTCCGCGTGGCGCATTCAATATCCCCATCATGGCAGTTACTATTCCCGTTTCTTGAATGAACTCAAATTGTCTATCAAATATCGTTGGTCTATCATTATCGAAACCAACAATAAAACCACCTTGAACGTCAAAGCCAAAAGATTGCATCTTCTGGATTGATTTTTTCAGATCGTGCTTAATATTTTGATACTTGTTGGCTTCTTTTAAGCTATCTGGATCAGGCGTTTCTATGCCAACAAACACTCTGTTAAAACCGGCTTCACCCATCATCATCATAAGCTCTTCGTCATCAGCCAAATCAATTGACACCTCTGTGTAGAAGGTAAAAGGATTTCCGTGTGTCCTTTGCCATTTTATTACCTTAGGTAAGACTTCACGCTTTAACTGAATTTTCTTCCCTATGAAATTGTCATCCACAAAGAAAACAGACTTTCTCCACCCGGAATCGTACAGTGATTGAAGCTCCCTAACCACTTGATCTGCACTCTTGCTTCTTGGGACACGCCCATTAAGCGCCCCTATATCGCAGAATTCACAGTTGTAAGGGCATCCCCTTGAAAACTGTATGCTCATGGATGCGTACCAGTCTAAATTCAACAAACTCCATCGTGGAGCTGGTGTTTTCTTTATGTCCGGAAACTTGGGAGTAGCGTAATATCTTTGCGCAGTTCCAGAGTCGATATCATTTATCAGCTGTCCCATGATTTCTTCAGCTTCTCCCAACACGAAGTGATCTACTTCTTGAAAATGGTCAGGTTCCATGGTGAAAAGAGGTCCCCCCGCAACCACAGGGACATTTAACTTGTTACACATTCTTATAACTTCTTTCGCCGATTCACGTTGAATGGTCATTGCGCTGATGAAAACATAATCGGAGCTTTTGATATCGCTCTCTTTTAGATTTTCAGCGTTCATGTCAACAAGTTTTACAACCCAACCCTTTGGCAAATAAGCAGCAACGGTAATTAATCCTAACGGCGGTAGCGCCGTTTTCTTTGATATGAATTTCAAAGCATGTTTAAATCCCCAAAAAGTATCAGGGTATCTTGGGTAAATCATCAATATCTTCTTCAACTTGCATCACCTTCTTCTCTCGGTTTCTATTCAAATGGCGAGATCCAATTAATTATATACTCCTTTGACAATCTTTGGGTAAGACAACTGTGAAAGTCGTTCCAAGTGTGTAGCGTGAATGCACTTTTATATTTGCTTTTATCACTTCGCATAAATGTTTCACAAGTGCAAGGCCAAGTCCCATCCCTTTCGCATCAGTTTCAGAACTGTTTGAGGCCCTGTAAAACCTTTCAAATATGCGAGGAATTTCCTCTTCTTTTATGCCTATTCCATTATCTTCAATTGATATTTCCACTTTTTCTCTTTCTTCTACAACTTCAATCTTAATTTCTCCGCTTTCATAAGAGTATTTTATGGAATTCGAAAGCAAATTCGTTAGTATCCTGTACAATGCACTTCCTTCGGTGTATATGAAAAGCTCTTTGGGAGAATCGATCTTAACCTTCACGTTTTTTGCCTTCCATCTGTAAGCCATTTCATCTTTAACTTCCAACAACATTTGTGAAATGTTTACTGTAGAAAAATTTGGAACGTACTTTTTCATTTCAAGCTCGCTTAGCGATAGTAATTGATCCACCAACTTTTCTAATCTCTTAAGCTGGACAATTGAGCGCTCAATGTAATCTTTTCTCAATTTCTCAGGCATCTTAGGATCACTTATGATTGAAAGAAAGCCTTCCACAATGCCAAGAGGTGTCATGAATTCATGAGATACTGCCGAAACAAAATCAGCTTTTGCGTCTTCAAGCACTTTGAAATTGGTAATGTCTTCGAATATCCAATTCGTTACCTTACCATCTTTGAAAACAGTTACCTTGCATTCAATTCGTTTTCCTCCAAAATAAACAGGGGATTCTTCAGAAAAAACTTTTCCCATTTCCGCAAATTCAAAGGCGGTGTTCATTTTTGGAAAAGAGATCACTTCTATTATCTTTTCTTTTTTGTTTTTATTCGAAAATGATGTAGGAAAGAATTTCTCAAAGGCATTGTTGAAATACACGATCACAAAATTCTCATTCGTTGTTACAATTCCCTCTCTGACAAAATCAAGAACTTTATCTGTCATAGCTTTTCTCACCAAGTTTATAGCCCACGCCTCTCACGGTTTTTATTATCTCATCGCCCAATTTCTTCCTGATCTTACTGACATGCACATCAACGGTCCTGAACTCACCAAAAAAATCCTCGCCCCAAATTTTGTCCAATATTTCTTCTCTCGTGAAAACCTTATGAGGATGCGTTATGAACAACTTCAACAATTCAAACTCCTTGCCAGCAAAATCTACTCTATTTCCGGATTCGTCGGTGGCAGTGTAAGATTCCATGTTTATCACTTTGCCACCGAATTCAAAGATATTCTTATGAACATTCTCGCTCGGGGTGTTTGTTCTTCTGAGAACGGCTTTAATTCTTGCGAGAAGCTCGTAGCTGTTGAATGGTTTTGTTATGTAATCATCGGCACCAAGTTCAAGACCAAGTATTTTATCCATATCGGTTCTTCTTGCCGTTACCATTATAATGGCCGAATTCACACCTTTTTCTTTTAACACTTTGAGTGCGTCCATTCCCGATCCATCTGGTAACCCAACGTCAAGGAGTATGACATCAAAAAAATCCCTTGAAAGCGCGCTCCACATTTGAGATAGATCTCGAACAGCTTTAACGTTGAAAGCGTTGTTTTTCAAAACGTATGAAACTATTTCAATCATATCTTCCTCATCTTCAACTACAAGAACAGTTTTCAACGTCCACCTCGTTAAAGAATTTTATGCATCTCTTTTCCAAGTATCATGTAAACCGTCTCTTCACAAACGTTGGTTGCGTGATCTGCAACTCTTTCTATCGCTCGTGATACCAAGATCAACCTTTCAGCTTGTGATACGACATCTTCTGTGTCCCTTTTTAAGATAACCGCTTTAACATCTTCAACAACCCTTTTATCCAAAGCATCAACCTCATCATCTGTCAACCAAATCTTTTTCGCAAGTTCAACGTCTTCTTCAAAATACGCCTTCATGGAATCCCTTGCCATTTCTTCAGCAATTTGAGCCATTTTTGGAATATCAACAAGAGGCTTTATAAGCTTTTTACCGTTCATAAATTCGCTAACCTGAGCTATGTTAACGGCCTGATCGGCAATTCTCTCGAGTTCTCCAGCTATTTTTATCGCCATGACAACACGCCTGAGATCGGATGCAAGCGGTTGAAATCTTCCTAAAATCTCATAAGACATCTCTTCAATTACTCTTTTAAGGGCATCTATTTCGTCATCACCCTTTACAATTTTTCGAGCAAGTTCTAAGTCCATATTTTCCAGTGAATTCACCGAAGATTTGAAAGCCTCTATAGAGAGGCTGAACATCTCGTTCAATTTCATTCTCAAAAGATCGAGCTCGTGCTCGTAGTTTGAAAGTCTTGAATGCTCCATATATCTCTCCTCTCTAACTGTACACACCTGTTAAGTAATCATTCGTCAATTTCTTTTTTGGAGAGGTTAAAATCTTTTCTGCCTTCCCAAATTCCACGAGATCTCCAAGATAAAAAAACGCTATGTAATTTGCTATTCTGGCTGCCTGTTGAATGTCGTGGGTGACAATAAGGATCGTGTAATCTTTGCTTAATTTCTCGAGCACTTCCTCTATTTGTTTAGTGGCAATTGGATCGATCGCAGAAGTTGGCTCATCTAAAAGCAATATCTCAGGTTGAACCGCGAGCGCACGAGCTATGCAAAGCCTTTGTTGTTGACCACCAGAAAGTTTGTAGGCGTTAAGGTGTAAATTATCCTTGACTTGATCGTATATAGCAGCCGCTTTTAGCGAAGAAATCACTCTATCATTCAAGAGTTTTTTATCTTTCGCTCCATGGATTTTCATCCCAAATGCAACGTTTTCGTATATGGACTTCGGAAACGGATTCGGTCTTTGAAAAACCATTCCAATTCTCATCCTCAGCAACTCAAGAGGATAATTTTTTGAGAGAATGTTCTTACCATCAAAGATGATCTGCCCTTCTGCTTTAAAATTTTCGAACCTATCGTTCATTCTATTTATCGTTCGAATGAAAGTTGATTTTCCACATCCAGAAGGCCCAACTATTGCCGTTATAGACTTCGTAGGCACATCAAAAGTTATGGAATTCAATATCTTTTTTTCTCCAAAATACGTGGAAAGATTTTGAATTTTCAAAGCAATTCCCATTTTGTCACCTTCTCTAATTTTATCACATTGCAGATTTCTTTCGAGATTTGAACCTTATTATCATTGCGATGGCGTTCATTGCGCCAACGAGTGTTATAAGAACAATTGCCACGCCGTAAGCAAAAGGTGTGCTTGCCGATATGTTAATGCTAGTTGTAACCAACCCCCATATCATGTATGGCAAAGCCATAAACTGCTCATTGAGGTTGGTAGGGTAAAATGTTAAATACAAAGTGGCACCGGTGAAAAGTATAGGCGCCGTTTCACCAGATATTCTCGCGCTGGCAAGAATAACGCCGGTCATGATCTTTGAAAAAGCGGCAGGAAAAACGACCAAAAGAGCACTTTGCCATTTCTTTGCTCCCAATGCAAAAGCACCCTCTCGTACATCGTTAGGGACATTTTTCATGGCATTTTCTGTAGTCATCATTATTATTGGAAGTGCCAAAATTGAAAGGGTCAAAGAGGCACTCAATATTGAGAGTCCAAAGCCAAAAAAAACTGTGAACACCGCCATACCAAAAAGTCCGTGAACAACTGATGGAACTCCTGCAAGATTTGCAACACTTATTCTCATCAAATTAAACGCTTTGCCCTTTGTTTTGTACTCGGAAAGGAAAATACCCCCCAGAACACCAAGAGGCACGGAAAACAAAAGGCCGAGAGCGGTAATGTACAGTGTTCCAACAATTGCAGGCCCTATTCCTCCATGTGGAACTCCGTAGAAGTCAAAAGATGGTAAAGAGGTAAGGAACTTCCAATTTATAACTCCTACGCCTTTTATGAACACAACAATCAAGATTCCGATCATTGAAAGAAGAACTACAATTGCTAAAATGGATATAAGAAAAAAAACGATTCTTTGTTTTCTAAGGCGATTACCAAGATTGGAACTCAATTCCTTATCATCTTCCTTTCATAGCTCATTCTAATTGCTTCACCAGTCAAATTCAGCAACAACGTTATGAAAAATATTATGGCACCAATTCCAAATAGTGCATAAAAATGAGGAGTTCCAACCGCCGTTTCACCCATTTCGCTTGCTATCGTAGCTGAAAGTGGCTTGGCTGGATCGAAAATGCTTGTTGGAAAGATCGCCGCGTTTCCTGCAACCATTAAGACGATCATGGTCTCCCCAAAAATTCTTCCTGCCGATAGCATTGCTATGGAAGCCAAAGGGCCTTTGAGACCCGGTAGAATGATCTTCCACAACGTCTCCAGTTCAGTTGCTCCCAGAGCTTCTGCCCCTTCTATTTGATCGTTTGGAAATGAAACCACAAAATCTTCCATCATAGATGAAGTCATTGGAATCGTGAGCAGTGTTAACATCAAAGACGCGTTTAGCACGTTAAGACCTGTATCCAAATTAAAAGTATTTTGAAGATACGGCGCGACCACGCTCAAACCTATCAAGCCGAGAATAACTGAAGGAATGCCTGAGAAGAATTCCAAGAAGATCTTCACAGCGTATTCGATCTTTTTGGGAGTCACAAAGACCATAAACGTGGTAACTGTAAAGGACAACGGAAAAGTTAAAAGCAAAGAGAAAAAAGATATTTCAAGCGTTGCAACCAGCAACGGAAGTGTTCCATACAATGGCGGTATAACTGTAGGATACCACCTCATCCCAAAAAAGAAATTCATGGGTGAAACTGTTTTGAAAAGTGGTATCCAATTGTAAAACAAAAAGAAAATGATTGCCATGATGATGGCATTTGAAAGCCAACCAGAAATCCATAGAACGGAATCGATCAAGCTCACTTTTTTCATTTTTCATCTCCCAAAAAAGTTCCACCTTGTCAGGTGGAAAAGGTTAGAGGAACAGGATAGTCAATATTCCCCCCCCAATCAATTTGAAGTTTTCACTTTAAGCTGTAAATCGGTATAAAACCCACTTTCCTGACTATTTCCTGACCTTTTGGAGAAAGTCCATAATTTATGAATTTTGACACTTCCCCATTTGGCACATTCTTGGTTATCATGAACAACGGTCTTGCAAGTGGATATTTTCCAGCACGCGCGCTTATTATCGTGGCGTTAACTCCATTAACAGCGATATTGGCTATCATGGGACTACTTTTAAGATAACCTATTCCAACATAGCCTATGGCTCTCTTGTTTTGAGAAACCATTCTCACGACTTCCGCATTTGAAGCAACTGTTAAGGCTCTTTGAGAAACAAGCGCCCCTTTCATAACCTTTCCTTCCCATACTTCGTGAGTTCCAGAGGAATTGTCTCGTTGAATAACAACAATTCTCATATCAGGTCCGCCAACTTGAGACCAATTGGTTATTTTTCCCTCATATATCCCTTTCAATTGCTTGAGTGAAAGATTTCTGACAGAATTGTTCGTGTTAACAATTGGTGCTATGGCATCGTAAGCTACGACAAGCGGGAATGGAAAAAAACCTCTTGATATGGCAAGTTTTATCTCTGGTTCTTTCATCCACCTTGAAGAATCGGCAATGTCAGTGAGGCCATCCAACAAAGCTTTTATTCCGTTTCCGGATCCATTTCCAACGACGGATATCTTGACGTCTGGATGTTGAGACATGTAGGCTTGTGCCCACTGTTGGGCTATTGGAAGTACCGTTGTGGAGCCGGTTATCACGATTCTCGTTGCAAAAGCGAAGATGCTGATGAGAGAAACCATTAGAATTACAAGTACCGCTTTTTTCATTTTCAAATGCCTCCTTTTATACTCTTGAAAAGCCTCATTTGACTTTTCAACTAAAGGATAGCATTCGATCTTTATCTCAGTTTTACCTCAAGTTGTCCTGAAATTTTAAGTTCACCAATATTTTTTCACCACCAAAGTCACCATTGGCTTGTCACCATCAGTGGCTACAACAGCTGAAAACACCTGACTTACCATTGAAGCGTTGACATCTTTACTCTTGTACCATATGTATATGCAATCTGAGGAATTTTTGACTTCGTAGTTTCTCAATATTTTTCTTTGATTGACATTGAAATAAGGTTTTAGGTCTTCAATGGTAATTAACGTGTTGTGATTGAGGTAAAATTCTTCCATAGCCGCCACTGAAAGTTTTGAAAGGTTAAGCGCAACAGTAGTTGAATGGGCTTGTTTTATCGCCTTAACCCCGACTGGCACCATAGCTGAAATTAAAGCGGCTATGACGGCTAAAACGATGAGTAACTCTATAATGGTAAATCCTTTCATTG
>CAYYEU010000047.1:0-7727 GCA_964470975.1 uncultured Mesoaciditoga sp.
ACTTGGAGCTACCACTCCCATTCCAGTAACAACAACTCTTCTTTTACTCATAACTGATTTTTAGCCTCCTTGAAATAAATACTGATCTTTTAACTATTCGAAATCACATTTAAAAGCGCTTGAGCGGCAAGATGGGGACCCTTTTTTTCATATCCTTCTACTCCGAGCATAGTTCTAATCTCTCCAACTTTTACGTTAGTTTCGAACATTTTTTCCATGTAATCCTTTGCTATTTTTTCGTGAACCTCTCTTCTTTGAATAGCACCAAAAGGATTTGCAAAATAAGAATAAGACATTCCCTTTTCAGCAGTGGTGCCTTTCGCGATTCTTGCCCCTTTTGAAAAGACTTCTAAAGCTTTATTTGAATTGTCAAAGAAGCGCACTCTTTCCTCTTTGTCATTCTTCACATTCGTGTAGTTGTTGGCGTAAAGAAAGAAATCGATCGGTGTAGGCTTGGTTATCACATCGTAGTTTCCGTATGGAACGATAACCCTTGCATTGTTTTGATCCGGATTTATCAAAACACTCCTGTCTATATTAGCGTACGCATATCCTGGTGGAAGATCGTCAAGCCTAACGAACGCCCCAGTTTCTGTTCCATAGGCTACTACCTTTCCATTCTCAAAACTTAACGATCCCATATCGTCTATGATGACCTCAAGTTCTAAGACATCCGAAAGCCTTCCCAAGGCATCAAGTGTCTCTGATTTTCCAGCCCCACTATCGCCTACAAACATCGCTGTTGCGTTTTTTCCGTTTTTAAGTTTTATTCTTGCAAGAGAGCCATGAATTGGGAGTTTCCATTCATCGATCTTTACAAGGTTATGGACTGTGAGAACTATTTTCTTAGCATATCCAAAATAATCATTTTCGTCTGTCGCTGGTATCATGCCAGTGTACAATTCGTCTTTAAACACAACCCCATTTTTGAAGTTCTTACCAATACTTTTAGAAGGAACTCCAAAAACAACTATCCCATCAGGAACCCTCAACTCATCTGGGGTTGCGATCTCAAAAAGATTTGCCAATCCTGCAGCATGACATAGATACTCCGAGCTCACATAAGTATATATCATAAGATCGCCAACATGTAGCGGCATAGCATACCAATTCCTCTTATCAAGATTGATTTTGCTTAAAATTCTTTCATTCACGATAGGGAAAATTCCCTTTCTTTTGTTGGAATTGGTGTAAAAGATCACAGGTGGTTCAAAAATGACACTCCAAACGAAAGGAACGGAATAAGCCCACTCGTGTTCCATTTTTTTGCTTTTTCGAATTCGTGATTTGTCCACAAGAAAAATAGTTTGAATTCCGCTCGGAACTTGCCTGAAGACTTTTTCCGTTTTCGAGTACACGTTTTTTTCCAAAGAGCGATAAATATCTCTTACTTTTTTCTCAAACATATCTCCCACAAATTCAGCTGATTTGAGGGAATTATCTCGCGAATTGAAACCTTTAGCATATCTTTCGAATTTGATCATGAACCTGTGTTTTTCTCTCCAAAAATCGTAAAAACCCTCAATGAATTCATGTAGCTTGAATTCGTCAACCTCATCTTTAGAAACGATTTTATCAAGTGGTTTAAACGTTAAAGAATACAAAAATTCCACAATTTTTTTATATTGATATCTTCCATTACGTTTGAATTTTGAGATCGACTCAATGACAGAAGAATGCTTTTTCGCAAGCATTTCAACGTATTCTTTTATCATCTTTTCAAAAACTGGATTTGCCATAATCTGGGCGTAATTGTTAACAATCGAATCGTTTATTATCATCGTTCTTGACAACTTCACTCACCTATCTCTTTCATAATATTATTAGCAAAATTCGTGCCAAAATAAAAAACGCCGTAGAATCCGGCTTTTTTGTGATAAAAAAACGATAACTATCCAATTTTTAGGTAATGGTCAGGATTTTATATCCAATTTTTGGATGGTTTTAAAAATCCTTGTGTTAAATCCGAATAAGGCTTGTTTTAGGCAATTCGTCAACTGAAAGTTCTTGGTGCGGAATATCAAGTTTCGCGGCTTTAGGGATGAAAAGCTCCAATTTAACTTTTTCGGTGAATTGAGGAGGAGTTGAATAAAGGTATCCCGCTTTTCTTAATCTGTAAGCGATCTTATCGAATTCCGTGTAATCAGTTTTAATCACGACTCTTCTACCTACAAGAAATTCCCTGGGCTTGGCGTTGTTTAAAGCCAAACGTGCGACTTGAGAATAGGCATCTATAAGTCCTCTTATTCCAAGTTTTACCCCACCAAAATATCTCGTTACAACCACAACGATTCGATCAAATCCTGACGACTTTATGCTTCCGAGTATTGGGATTCCCGCAGTACCCGATGGCTCACCGGCATCGGACGAATGTTCCAATTTTCCTATTTTGTACGCCCAACAGTTATGAGTTGCATCTCTAAATTTCTCTGAAAGATCAGAAATGAATTCCTTGACCTCTTTTTCTGTCTTAACGTGGTGTGCATTTGCGATGAATTCGGAGCGTTTGATCTTTAAACGTTCCCGAGTGTCATTTGCAATTGAAATAAAAGTCTCAAACATCATTTTGCTTTCTTGAAGTTCGATTCCAATTGTTCTATCTCCCTTTGAAGTATGCCAGCAAGTTCGTAGTTTTCATCTTTAATTGCCTTAGTCATTTCACTTCTCAGCTTGGATATGTTATATCTTATCTTTTCTTCAGATCTGAGCTCGGTCCCAAAAAGTTCTTTGAGGCTTTTATTCAAGAGGGAAAAAACATCGACCTTCGAGAATTCCAAACTTGTCTGAAGCTTGGGTCTGGAGTTGATCAGTGCCCAAACATTTAAATTAGGTTTCCTTTTGCTTTTTTGAAAGCCACTCAAAGTTTTTTGCAAGCATTCTCGACAATAAGCTATGCGAGTGTTGAAACCCATTGAATAAACCTTCACGACAAAATCGGCTTTTCTTCCACATATGGAACATTTTTCATCCATAATTCAGATCACCTTCATCGAATTAAATCTATTCATTGCAGTTGTTATGCCATATTTTGCAATAACAATGGTTGCATCAACACATGTGTCAACAATTTCGTCAACAATCCTCAATTCCTCGTTGTTAAATTCAGAAAGCACAAAATCAACTGCATCGAACGTTTTGGGACCTATTCCAACACGAATACGGGGAATGTCTTTAGTTCCCAACACACTCATAATTGATTTTACACCTTTATGGCCTCCAGAGGAACCATTTTTTCTTATTCTAATTCGTCCAAGTGGAAGATCAAGATCGTCGTGTACTAACAAAGGCGGTTCGGTAACTTCAAGATCATCAAAAATCCGTCCACTCAAATTCATAAAGGTAAGTGGACGGATAAGATGAAAAATTATTCCTTCCGTTTGAATGGTGTAAGATGCGTACTCTCTCTTTTCCACAGTGCTAATTGGAGGATATCTTTTAACAAACTTATCCAAGAATAAAAATCCAATATTGTGACGAGTTAGAACGTACTGTGGGCCTGGATTTCCCAAACCCACGACAACGAACTCGGACACAGTTACTCTTTCTCAGTTTCTTCTTCTGATTTTTCTTTTATAGCCTCAGGTTCTATTTCTTCTTCCACTTCTTCGGTTGTTATGATTTCTTCAGCTCTTGGTGCTTTAATTCCAACAACAACTTCATCTAAGTCGGTGAGAACCTTCATAGTCTCTGGAACATTGAGATCGCTCACTCTTATAGAATCGCCAACGTTAAGTTTAGAAACGTCCACTTCTATTTCTTCTATCAGGTCTTTGGGGAGAACTTCTATGTCAAGTTCTCTTATAACCTCATCAAGAATACCTCCTTCTTTAACGCCAACAGCTTCTCCAACAAATCTTAGAGGAAGGCGGAAGTGCATGATCTTCCCGGGTTCTGGTTCGTAAAAATCCACATGGATGATCTTGCCCGTTAGCTTATGCCTTTGAGCACTCTTGATGAAAACATCTTTTTCAACATCGCCATCTTCCTTTTTTATCAGAAGATGAATTGGTGTTGTTTCCCTTGCCTTATCTAATAAGGATGCGATCTCAGATTCTGGGATTTGAACCTCAACGTTTTCTTGCTCCGGTCCATAAACTATAGCCGGTACAAATTTTCTTTTCAGCAGTCTCTTGGCTTTATCTTTTTCTCTGATGGTTGTTTCTAAATTCAAAGCCATAATAATTCCTCCTTATCTAAACAATATACTCACAGAAAGATTTTTTCTAACTCTCATAATAGCTTCCCCCAAAAGAGGAGCCATTGACACAACTTCTATCTTAGCAGGCAATTTATCGTGAGAGATTGTATCCGTTACGTATACACGATCAATTGGTGAATCATCTAATATTTTCAAAGCTTCACCTGAAAAAATTCCGTGTGTAGCACATGCAATGATCTTCTTAGCACCATGTTTTTTTAACTGTTTAGCACCCGCCACTAAAGTTCGCGCCGTATCTATTATATCGTCGAACATTATCGCGGCCATTCCCTCAACTTCTCCTATGACATGAAGAACTTCTGCCACGTTGTCTTTAGGTCTTCTCTTATCCAATATGGCTAAAGGAAGCCCCAACTTCTCTGCTATCTTTCTCGCACGTTTTACGGCTCCCACATCTGGGGAGACTATGACAGTTTTATCTTTATCGAAAGGTTCATACTTTTTCAAAGCTTTCGCAAATACGGGAAATGATTGCAAATTATCGACCGGTATATCAAAAAAACCCTGAATTTGTTCGGCATGAAGATCCACCGTTAAAACTCTTGTTGCTCCAGCAACTGTAAGAAGGTTGGCCACCAACTTCGCGGTTATGGGATCTCTTCCCTTTGCCTTTCTGTCTTGGCGAGCGTAACCGTAGTATGGCATAACAACGGCAATACTGTTAGCCGATGCTCTTTTAAGAGCATCAACTATGATCAACAATTCCATAAGATTGTCGTTAACAGGCGTCGAAGTTGATTGAATAACAAAGACATCGTGTCCTCGAACTGTT
Source organism: uncultured Mesoaciditoga sp. (assembly GCA_964470975.1). Lineage (GTDB taxonomy): Bacteria > Thermotogota > Thermotogae > Mesoaciditogales > Mesoaciditogaceae > WGFY01. The sequence goes on from CAYYEU010000047.1 coordinate 4,992, forward strand.
TCACCTATCCTGAAGTTTATCTCACCATCTGAAAATCTTGAAAGCTCCACAGATGTTGGAGATACGTTAACGTAAGCACAAATTCTCTCAAGAAGTTTGTGATTCGACGTTCCACCTAGGATTTTCAATTCACTTTTCACGATTTTCCTCCATTTTTTTAAGAACCCATCCTTCTTTGTTCTTCTGTCTTGCCCTTCCAAGAGCAAGCGCATACGCCGGAACATCTTCCGTTATAACTGAACCCGCACCTATTAAAGCTTTTTCTCCTATTTTAACAGGTGCAACTAACGCGCTATTTGAGCCTATGAAAGCATGTTTCCCTATGACTGTCTTGCTCTTCTTTACGCCATCGTAATTACACGTTATAGTACCAGCTCCCACATTGGTTTTTTCTCCAACAGTGGCGTCTCCAAGGTACGTGAGATGTTGGGCTTTAACTCCTTCGAAAAGATGAGAATTCTTAACTTCAACGAAATTTCCGATTCTTACTCCGTTCTCCAATCTTGCTCCAGGTCTAAGTCTAGAGAAAGGACCAACCGAACATTTTCTCCCAACAATCGCATTATCGCATTCGGACCTTAGTACAACACTTTCTTCATCGACAAAGGTATTCAGCAACGTCGTCTGAGGTCCTATAATCGTATTCGAGGCCACTTTGCTTTTTCCGTAAATAAAAGTGAATGGTTTCAAGATCGCGCCAGATCCAATTTGAGAATCCGGGCCGACAAACGTGCTCGATGGATCTTCAATCGTAACCCCTGCATTCATCAATCTATCCAAAATCCTCTCTTTGGCAATTCGAGACAAATTCGCCAATTCTTTTTGGGAATTCGCACCTAATATTTCCGTTTCGTCTTCAACTTCAACCGTATCAACGGTTTTCCCATCTTTTAAGAGAACGCTCACCGCATCTGTCAGATAATACTCTCCCTTTTTATTGTTAGGCTTGATGTTAAACAAAGCATATTTTAAAGCATCCGATCTAAAAGCGTACATTCCACTGTTTATTTCTTGTATTTTCAGCTCTTCATCACTTGCATCAGAGTCTTCGATTATTCTGGAAATCTTCCCATTTTTTTTTACTATTCTTCCATACCCTTTTGGATTTTTAACTTTCGATGTCAGGACACTCATATCAGATTCAGAATCAAGAAGCTTTTTTATCGTTGCTGGACTTACAAGAGGTGCATCACCATACAGTATCATAACTCGTCCCTCTAAAAAATCCATAGCCGATTTCACCGCATCTGCGGTTCCTAATTGTTGACGTTGAATGTAGACCTTCACATCATCTGGAAGTTCAGCTCTAACCTCTTCAGCACCGTGACCTATCACCACACCAATTTCGTCAATTCCAGCTTCACGTGCCGTATCGATTACCCAATTTATCAACGGTTTTCCCAATATCTCATGAACAACCTTCGGCCTCGGCGAATTCATTCGCTTTCCAAGACCGCCAGCAAGTATCAAGGCCTTATTCATTTACATCACCTCTGGGATTATACACGAATCATGATTTATTTACAAAAGAAAGAGCTTTTTTTACGAGTTGTTCAAGATCTTTAGCACCACTCTCTGATGCGCGCTTCACAGCTTCAAATGCTTTGAAATGAGAGAAACCTAAAGCTATCATCGTTTCTACCGCTTCTCCTAATTGCCCTGTTACCTTCCCGCTAACATCTAACTTACCAGAAAGCTCCAATATCATGCGCTCTGCCGTTTTCGTTCCAACACCAGGAAGCGATCTTAAAAAAGACATGTCTTTCGAGTTCACAGCCCTCGCAAAAGTGTCGAAATCCGTTACATCTATGATTCTCAAAGCATTTTTGGGGCCTATACCGTTTACCTTCACCAAAGAATCGTAAAGTGCACGTTCAGCTTCATCCACAAAACCTATGAGATCAATTGGGGAATTCTCTTTAACAGACTCACGGGTATAAATAAGAATTTCCTCTTCTGTGTCAAACTCTTCAACATGCTTGGGTGCAACCAAAACTTCGTAAAAGACGCCTTTTACCTCTACGATTATGCTTTCACACGTTTTAGAGTGTACAACACCTTTCAAAGCCCAGAACAAATCTTACCTCCTGTCCGCTTCCATATTGCCAGTCAAAAACGTTCTTGCAGCTCCGACTGTGTAAAATGATCCACTTATCAACATGACATCTTTTTCTCTCTTTGACATACTATCACAGGCTTTGACCGCCTCTTCTATTTTTTTAACAAACCCAACATTGTCATAATTCTTCACAGCCCACGTGTATATTTGAAACGAATCGGTAGCACGAGAACTTTTGGGAGTGGTTATGTAAAGTTTATCGACAACAGGTGCAATGGTGTTTATCATTCCTTTGTAATCTTTATCATTTAAAATTCCCATTACCGCATTTACATGTTTTTGAGGAAAATACAAATTCAAATTTTCTTTGACTATTCTCATTGCAGGAGTGTTATGGGCGACGTCCAACACAATCGTTATATCTGATGGGAGCCATTCGAACCTTCCCTCAAGGCTCATGGTAAAAACCGTGTTAAACAATTTTTCCTCATTTGCTTTGAAAATCCCTTGCTCTTCCAGCAGTTCAAGAGTTGCAAGTGAAGTGGTCAAATTTTCAACAGCTTGCATCCCGTTCAATCGCGTTTCAAGTGAAAAATCCCATCTTTTCCCCTTAAAATCAAAGGCGTTTTTTCCAAGCTCAAATTTTCTTACTTCGCAATTGAAATCCCTTCCGAAAA
>CAYYEU010000048.1:0-5219 GCA_964470975.1 uncultured Mesoaciditoga sp.
CTTTTTTCAAACCTTCAAGACTTTCAGGAGTTCTTATACCAGCAACAACATCTTCCCCTTGAGCGTTTCTCAAAAATTCCCCATATCTGTGCTTTTCACCGGTAGAGGGATCTCTTGTGAAAGCAACACCAGTACCACTGTTGTCTCCCATGTTTCCAAAGACCATGGAAACAACGCTAACTGCCGTTCCAAGAAGAGCATCTTCCGGTATGTTGTTCAGCCTTCTGTAATCAACAGCTCTTTTGTTCATCCATGAACCAAAAACCGCGTCAATGGCTACCCATAATTGTTTCATAGGATCCTGTGGAAATTCTTTTCCTTCTCTCTTGTAAAGTTCTTTATAACGTTCAACGAGTTCCTTCAAATCGTCTACCGTCATTTCGGTGTCAAGTTCTATGCCACCCTTTTCCTTTATAGCTTCTATTTCTTGTTCAAACTTCTTATGTTCTATTCCGAGTGCCACATCACCGAACATTTGAATGAACCTTCTGTAAGCATCGTACGCAAATCTCTCGTTATTGGTAAGCTTTGCGAGACCAACGACACTCTTATCATTCAGGCCAAGATTGAGAATGGTATCCATCATTCCTGGCATTGAAATTGCCGCACCAGATCTAACGGAAACAAGAAGAGGATTCTCAATGTCCCCAAATTTCTTCTTAGAGGTTTCTTCAAGCTCAGCCAAGTTTTTCTCAACTTCTTCTTTAAGTCCTGTAGGATATTCTTCGGAATGTTTATAATAGTAATCACAGACTTCTGCGCTTATTGTGAAACCTGGTGGGACCGATATTCCCAAACTCGTCATTTCAGCCAAGTTGGCACCCTTCCCACCAAGTGTGCTCTTCATTTTAGCACTGCCTTCAGCTTTTCCATTCCCAAAAAAATACACGTATTTTTTTGACATTCTTTACACCTCCAAATTCGTTGAAAAAACACTCCCGTTCATTGCGGAGTGGACAAGTGTTTTTTGGCAATTTCAACGTACGAATTAAACATATCCGGATCTGAGATGGCCACCTCGGAAAGCATTTTCCTGTTAATAGCCACTCCGGCAAGGTTTAATCCATGAATGAGATCACTGTATTTGATGCCTGCATTCCTCGCTGCTATGTTTATTCTTGTTATCCATAGAGATCTCATATCTCTCTTCTTGACTTTTCTTCCTTCGTAAGCGTAAACACCAGCCCGTGTTGTAGACTCTTTTGCCAAATTGTACCTTGTGCCTCTCGCACCACGGTATCCCTTTGCGGCCTTGAGAACTTTGTTATGCCTTCTTTTTTTTACCGTACCTCTTTTGATCCTCATCTTATTTCACATCCTTTTGTCAAATTCCGAGGGCTCTTTTAATTCTTCTCTTATCAGACTGTTGAAGTTCCGAACCAACGTCGAGTCTCCTCTTTCTGGAAGCGCTTTTATGGTAATTTTTATGGCTTCTGTTGGCGGCATCGTGTAATACCTTTCCGTTCTTTGTTACTCGAAAGCGTTTCGCAACGCTTTTGTTCGTCTTCATTTTGGATTTCATCCTTCATCATCCTCCTTAGCAGAGACCTTTTTTGGTTTTAATCCCATTCTCATGTCTCTTCCCTCAAGAAGTGGTGGAGAATCAACTTCTGCGATGTCTTGAAGATCTCGAGCTATTCTGTCAAGAATTTCTCTTCCTTTATCCGTAAAAGCCATCTCGCGACCCCTAAACATTATCGTGATTCTTACTTTGTTCCCACCTTGCAAGAATCTTTTAACATGAGAGAGTTTTGTTTGATAATCGTGTTCGTCAATCTTCGGTCTGAACTTCATTTGTTTTAGAACATTCGTGCTAAGCTTAGCCTTCTTTTGTTTCTTGCTTTGTTCGTACATGTACCTTCCAAAATCCATTATTTTGCAAACTGGTGGATTTGAGTTTGGAGATACCAAAACAAGATCCAAACCGTACTCTTTTGCTTTTTCAAGCGCCTCTCTTTTGGACACAATTCCAAGCTGTGCCCCTTCGGGCCCTATTAACCGAATTGTAGAATAACGAATTTCCTCATTTTTTAACGGCCCTGATTTTTTTATGCCTATCACTCCTCTACAAAAAAATAGGTGGCACAAAGCCACCTTTTTCTTCAAATAAATGAAAGAAAACCCTTACTTTAACCTTTTCCCCTGAGGTGAAGGTGAGAAGCGGCGGCTTCTACTTCAATATGGTGAGCCATGCAGGGTTCGAACCTGCGGCCTACTGATTAAGAGTCAGTTGCTCTACCAGCTGAGCTAATGGCCCATATACAGTTAACAGCAATATTCTACAACAAAATTCATAATGTGTCAAGAGAGCGAATTGACTTGCAAAAAATTTACGCAAGATGATGGATAATTTCTTCAGGAGATCATGAATCAAAATTGAACATATGCTATAATTTGCAAGAAAATTGTTGATACAAGTGAAAGAAGTAAAATTTTGAATCAAACAAATTGGAGATACTACGTAAAACTTGCAAGACCATCACATTGGACAAAAAATGTATTTGTTTTTGTCCCCGTTATTTTTTCTTTAAAACTCTTGGAAGCACCTGAAGCGATCCCGAATGTTCTTACATTTACGGCTTTTTGTGCAGGGACAAGTGCTGTGTACGTCTTCAACGATCTCCATGATAGGGCATTGGATATGAACCATCCTGTTAAGAAAAACCGTCCCGTGGCTTCAGGTAAAATAAGCGTGAAATCAGCCTGGATTTTCTTTACCATTTTGTTGTTAATTGCGAGCGCGCTCTCTGTCATGGCAAACTTAAACGTTGCAATGGTGCTTGAAACATACGTGGCAATGAACGTTTTATACAGTCTTTATTTGAAGAACATGGTGATAATAGACGTTATGGTGATCGCTGTTGGATTCATTTTAAGGATCATGGCTGGAAGTGTGGCGACAAAGGTGTACCTTTCAAGTTGGATACTGCTCACAACCTTTTCCATAGCGTTGTTCATAGGCTTTGCAAAAAGACGTCATGAAATCGTTTCACTTGGAGAAAATGCGTCCGATCACAGAAAAGTTTTATCGATGTACAACAAAAAATTCGTGGATGAGATGATCACCGCAACGGTGGCAACTACTACAGTCTTTTATTCTCTCTACACGATAGATTCATCTGTCGTGGCAAGATTTGGAACTCGAAATCTCATTTACACGGTGCCCATCGTGATCTACGGTTTGTTTCGGTACATGTACATCATTTATGTGAAAAGCGAAGGTGGCGATCCAGTGGAAATCGTTACAAGAGATCCGGGAATAATATTGTCGGTGTTAACGTGGCTTGTGGCAGTCATGTTCTTCATTTACATCAAATGAAGGGGGGCTTTTGTGTGTATTGGGCTTTGCTCATAATCTCGCTTGCGTTGAATGCCACTGGAAACTTATTGGCAAAATATGCTATGAAAGACGCCCCTTCAAATATAGGAATTCTTTCACTTGCTCTTTACGCAATCGCAAATTGGAAAATATGGCTCAGTGTTACGTGTTTTGGCGTAGCATTTGTTGGATATGCGGTTGTCCTTACGAAAATGGATCTCAGCCTTGCATATCCCATAATGACCACGGCGGGCTTCCTCATAATCATGTTCGCATCGTTTTTTCTTTTCTCAGAGCAGGTGTCTTTGCTTAGAATTATTGGGATATCGCTCATGATCGCAGGAATATGGATCATATCGAAAACCTGAGAAACTGCGGGGGATAACATCATGATACGAAGTAAATGGAAATTTTCGCTTTTTGTGATCGTGTTTATAGTTTTATTTTCTTACACACTTACCAGCATAAACAGTTGGACTTTCTACAATCGAGTAGGTGAGTTCACAGAATATACCTATGTGAAAATGAATCAAATGACTCTCATAGGCAAAAGTTTTGCTCCGTTTCAATACAGAATACTCCAACCGTTACTTGTAGAGCTTGTCTTCCGGCACATTGCCATCCCTTGGAGAGACGATATGGGAGAAACGATAGAAAAGGGATTCAAAACAGATGAAGCTCTCACAACACTTTTAAACCCGACAAAAAGTAAAGTTGCCAGTATTCTTCCATCAAAAGATGCGTTTAACAGGAATGCCGTTGCTTATTTGAGAAATTCTCTGATCAAATTAAATGTAGATCCAAAATACAGATTCTTCTTTTTACTTGTCGCACCAACGGTGAATTGGTACGAAAAGGTGCGTACAATTGGATCAACTTCTTTTAGGGTTTTGGATACGTTACTTCCAGGATTTTCAAATGTTGACAAATCTGGAACTTATGAGTATTCCACGGTTAATGGAGCTATAACAAGTGAATTTATTTACACCATTCTCACGATGTTCTTTCTGTTTCTTATTTTAAGAAGATTTGTAGATCGTAAATACGCATTCATAGGATTGTTGATGTTTTCGGCTACCTTGCCGTTAACTTTCAACGTTACCGCTCCAGAGAGCTCTTTGGCGCTTATGTTGGTAACGATCGGATTTTACATGATAGTGAAAGATGTTAGACCTGGTTGGATACTGTTTTTAGTGACCATCGGATCATTTGCAAGGGCAGATCAAATGTTGTTTGTCGCATTAGTCTATCTTTTAAACCAATACTTTAAGGAAAAAGCGCGGCGTGAGTTATCTAAAATTTGGAGCGGTGTGGCAGTGTGCGTTATTCCCTTCGCCGTTATGGCCATTCTCATGTTCGTTCTGTTTCCAAACACACCGGATAATTATCCGCTATCTAACATCATTTACAACTTCACGAATCCTTGGGCGTACGTTTACGTTTTGACGTTGTTTAACGTTGAACTTCTGTTTTTGAGCGAGCTTTTTAAACATTCATTTTACAGAAAAACGGTGATTGCACTTGCGATCTTCCTTTTTATTGATCTGGTGGGTGGTATGGTGGAAGAAGTGCGCATACTCATGCCTGCTTACATTTACATGCTTCCAGCCACTATGATGGGCCTCAAAAAATTATTTTCAGAGGTTTCGTATGAACAGTGATGCTCGGAGTACTTTCGGTGAATTCGATATTTTGAGGGGATTCGCGATAATCATAGTCGTGCTTTCTCACACACTTTTTTATCACATCGAAACTTTTAATTATCAGTCGGTAGTTGCCATCGGCTTTTCATTGGGGAAAGTTTTCGCAATTGTCATACCAATATTTTATTTTATAACAGGTTACTATTCAATGAAAAGCGTTCAAAGAAACAAAAGGCGGTTTCTATCTTCAAGATTTC